>CAXUMV010000118.1:0-9196 GCA_964252065.1 uncultured Lichenihabitans sp. | reverse complement strand
CCAAGATCACGATCCCGAACACGCGCGGCCAGCCCTACAACGACTGCGTCTCGACCGGCGGCGTGCCGATCGTGGGCGTGACGCCGGGGACGGGTGCGGTGCCCGATGCCACGCTCGCGGCCAACTGCATCACAAACGGTGAAGCCTCGGTCGCCATCAAGCAGGCGGTCGGCTCGACGCTGACCAACCTGGTCGGCTTCAACATGACCTACAACACGCTCGACAACGTGAAGGTGCCGACCAGCGGCCTCTACGTCGACATCCGCAACGACCTCGGCTTTGACAGCAACTCGTCCATCAAGGGCTACAGCAACCTCTTCGTGCGCAGCACCGCGGACCTTCGCTACTATCGTCCGGTCTACGACGAGATCATCGGCATCGTGCACGTGCAGGGCGGCAACATCTCGGCGCTCGACGGCAATCCGCTGCGCATCACCGACATGTTCCAGCTCGGGCCGAGCCTCGTCCGCGGCTTCGCGCCGTCGGGCCTCGGGCCGCGCGACGTCGCCGATCCGGCCTTTGCGCAATACAATCCCCTGGGCGGCTCCCACTACGCCGGCGCCTCGGTGGAGTTCCAGTTCCCGATCTTCGGGCTGCCGCGGGAACTGGGCCTGAAGGGCGCCATCTTTGCCGACGCCGGCACGGTGTTCGGCTACGACGGCAAGACGCGCTTCTTCGGCAACACCTGCATCCCCGGCAACACCCCGAGCGGGATCTTCGCCTCGAACTACCAGCAGGGCAGCTGCATCACGGTCCGCGACTCGTCCGACATCCGCTCCTCGGTCGGCGCCAGCATCCTGTGGGCTTCCCCGCTCGGGCCGATACGGTTCGACTACGCCTACGCGCTCAGCAAGGACAAGTACGACCAGACCCAGGCCTTCCGCTTCTCGGGCGGCACCGCGTTCTAGGTTTCGGTCGGCGAATGGGACCCGTCCCGATCAAGTCCTTCTCCCGCCTGCGAGAGAAGGGACAAGACAGGGCGGATTGGGGGACTCACGAGGCCTGAGGATCCCCTCATCCGGCCTTCGGCCACCTTCTCCCGGGCGCGGGAGAAGGGCATAGTCGGTGAGGATCACCCGCGCCCGATCCTCTGCCGCGCGCGGACGGCCCTTCCTCATCTGCCCGCTTGCCGTTAGGAACGGGGCGTCGTCCGTCCGTTCGATGGTGCCTCGCCCGACCTCATGACCGCGCCCGTCTTCTTCCCCCGCGCCGCCACCCCGACGCTCGCCGACGTGATCGCCTGGACCGGCGCCGTGGCGGGCGAGGGAACGTACCGGCAGGCGGTCGTCGACCGGGCCGCCGCGCTCGACCAGGCGGGACCGGGCGCGCTCACCTTCCTCGACAACCCGCGCTACACGGCCGACCTCGAGCGGACGCGGGCCACCGCGTGCCTCGTCGCGTCCCGTCACGCGGCGCTCGTGCCGCCCGGCACGGTGGGGCTTGTCGTGTCCGAACCCTACCGCGCCATGGCGGTCGTGCTCGCGCGGATGTTCCCGACCGCCATGCGCCCGGCCGCCGTCTTCGGGGGCGGCGGCCTGTCGTCGGGTGCGGTCATCCACCCCGAGGCGCGGCTCGAAGCCGACGTCACCGTCGATCCGGGAGCCGTGATCGGCCCCGGGGCCGAGATCGGGTCGGGCACGACCGTCGGGGCCAACGCCGTGATCGGGCCGGGAACGCGGATCGGTCGGTCCTGCTCGATCGGCCCCCAGGCCTGCGTGCTGAACGCGCTGGTCGGCAACCGCGTCATCCTGCATCCCGGCGTCCGCATCGGCCAGGACGGGTTCGGGTTCGCCATGGGGATGGGCGGCCACCTCAAGGTCCCGCAGATCGGCCGCGTCGTGATCCAGGACGATGTCGAGATCGGCGCCAACACCACGATCGACCGGGGCTCCAATCGCGACACCATCATCGGCGAGGGCACCAAGATCGACAACCTCGTGCAGATCGCCCACAACGTCGTGATCGGGCGCCATTGCCTGATCGTCTCGCAAAGCGGCATCTCGGGCTCGACCAGCATCGGCGACTTCGTGGCGGTCGGCGGGCAGGCCGGCCTCACCGGCCACCTGTCGATCGGCGATGGGGCGCAGATCGGCGCCCAGGCGGGCGTCATGGCCGATGTCGCGGCGGGCGCGCGCATCGTGGGCTCGCCCGCCCAGCCGACGCGCGAGCACTTCAAGCAGGTGGCCGCACTGCGCCGGCTGGCCAGCCGCCCGGCGCGGCGCCCCGGGCCGGAGGAGGAAAGCTGAGACGCTGGAACGGCTTGGTATGCTGGCCGACGGTTGCGCTCCGCCCGCACACGAGGCATGGCTTGACGGCGGGGATGGGGGGCGCCATCCCCACCCCCGGACAAGAGTGAAGGGCATGGACGCGACCACCGAACCGCCAGGCGAGACGCTGGGCTCGCTCGACATCCTCGAGCTGCTGCAGTCCCTCCCGCACCGCTATCCCTTCCTGCTGGTCGACAAGATCATCGCCATGCGAGGCGACGACTCTTGCATCGGCATCAAGAACGTCACGTTCAACGAGCCGCAGTTCCAGGGACATTTCCCCGGCCGTCCCGTGATGCCGGGCATCCTGCTTATCGAGGGCATGGCGCAGACGGCCGGTGCCCTTTGCGTGCGCTCGCAGGGACTCGCCAAGCCGCGGCTGGTCTATTTCATGACCATCGACAAGGCCAAGTTCCGCCGGCCCGTCGTGCCGGGCGATGTCGTCGAGTACCACCTCGAAAAGACCGCCAAGCGGCGCACCATGTGGTGGTACAAGGCCGAGGCCAAGGTCGACGGCGTGCTGGTCGCCGAGGCGCAGCTCAGCGCGATGCTGGTCATGGACTGATGGACGAGCCCGGCGCCTCGATCCACCCGCTTGCCGTGGTCGAGCCCGGCGCGCGCCTGGGCGCGGGCGTCGTGGTCGGCCCGTTCTGCGTGGTCGGCGGAGAGGTCGAGCTCGAGGCCGGCGTGACGCTCGTCTCGCACGCGGTCGTGGCCGGTCGGACCCGCATCGGGGCCGGCACCCGCATCTTTCCCTTCGCCTCGATCGGCCACGAGCCGCAGGATCTCAAATATCGCGGCGAGCCCTCGACCCTCAGCGTGGGCCAGGACTGCCTGATCCGCGAAGGGGTGACCATGAACCCCGGCACGGCGGCCGGCGGGCTCGCGACCACGATCGGGGACCGCAGCACCTTCCTGGCAAACGCCCATGTCGCGCACGACTGCCGGGTCGGCAGCGACGTCGTGTTCTCCAACAACGTGATGCTGGCCGGCCATTGCCGGGTCGGGGACTTCGCGATCCTGGGCGGGGGCGCGGCCGTCCACCAGTTCGTCCGCATCGGCGCCCATGCCTTCGTGGGCGGCCTTGCGGGTGTCGAGAACGACGTGATCCCCTACGGCATGGCGCTCGGCAACCGGGCTCACCTCGCGGGCCTCAACCTCGTCGGGCTCAAGCGCCGCGGGTTCTCGCGCGAGCAGATCCACGAGCTGCGCCGCGCCTACCGGCTCGTCTTCGCGCCCGAGGGCACGCTGAAGGAGCGGATCGAGGACGTGGCGGCGGAGTTTTCATCCCATCCGGAGGTCCAGGAGATCCTGGACTTCATCCGCGGCGGGGGGGACCGCGCCGTGTGCCTGCCCCGCGAGAGCAAGGACGCGGGCGGGTGAGGGAGGCGGCGGACGCCGCACCGCTCCGCCTTTTCCTGGTGGCCGGCGAGGCGTCGGGCGACGAGCTCGGCGCCAAGCTGATGGCGGCCTTGCGGGAGGCCAGCCCCCGCGCCATCGCGTTCGAGGGCGTCGGCGGCGCCCGGATGACCGCCGAGGGCCTGACCTCGCTGTTCCCGATGAGCGACATCGCCGTCATGGGCATCGTGCCGGTGATCCAGCGGCTGCCGCTGCTGCTCCGGCGCATCGCGGCGACTGCGGCGGCCGCGATCGCCGGACGGCCGGATGGGCTCGTGATCATCGACAGCCCGGACTTCACCCATCGGGTCGCAAGGCGCGTCCGCCGCGCCCTGCCGCGGCTGCCCGTCGTCGACTACGTCAGCCCGACGGTCTGGGCCTGGCGCACCGGACGCGCCAAAGCCATGCGCGCCTATGTCGACCATGTCCTGGCGCTGCTGCCCTTCGAGCCCGCGGCCCACCAGCGGCTCGGCGGGCCGCCCTGCACCTATGTCGGCCACCCCCTGGTCGAGCGGCTCGAGGTGCTCCGGCCCTCGGAGGCCGAGGCGCGCCGCCGCGTTGCCGCCCCGCCGCTCGTCGTCGTGCTGCCGGGATCGCGACGCTCCGAAATCCGGCGACTGACGGCGGACTTCGGCGCGGCGCTCGGCATCGTCCGCGAGAGGCTGGGTCCGCTCGAGGTGGTGCTGCCCGCGGTGGATCACCTGGCCGACGAGATCGCGGCCGCGGTGGCGGACTGGCCGGTCCAGCCGCGCCTTGTGCGGGGCGAGGCGGCCAAGATGGCGGCCTTCCGCGGCGCGCGCGCGGCGCTCGCGGCCTCCGGGACCGTGACGCTGGAGCTCGGGCTCGCGGGCGTGCCGATGGTCGTCGCCTACAAGGTGACGGCGCTCGAGATGCGGCTGCGCTTCCTCGTCAAGGTCCCCTCGATCGTGCTCGCGAACCTCGTCGCGGGCGGCGGGTCCATCCCCGAATTCATCGGCCAGGACTGCACGCCGCATCGCCTTGCGGACGCCCTGGTGCCGTTGATCCAAGGCGGGGCGGCCCGCGACGCCCAGGACGAGGCCTTCGGCCGCCTCGGGGAGGCCATGCGCCTGCCCGGCGAGCGCCGGCCGAGCCGCGTCGCGGCGGAGGCCGTGCTGCAGACGCTCGGTGTTCGGCCCGAGGCCTGAGGGACGCGTTTTTCCTGCGCACGGTTAACGAGGCCTCAATCTCCTTGCCGTTCACTGTGTGCCAATCCGGGCGGCCGACTCGCCCCTCGGTGTTGCGCGACGGTGCCTTGCGGGATCATCGCAGGAAGGCGCCGCAAGGCGGGAGTCCGATGCAGATCGTGAGCGAAAACGAGGGTGCCGACCGCGAGACCGGCCTTCGGCGCGAACTCGACGCCGCCGTGCTCGGCCGGGCGCTCCGCCGGCGCAAGCGCTGGATCGTCGCCCCGGCGCTGCTGTGCCTGATCGCCTCCGGCATCGGGGTGAACTGGGTGACGCCGCGCTATACCGCGGAGTCCAAGATCCTTGTCGAGAACCAAGAGACCTTCTTCACCCGGGCGGACCGGAGCGATGCGGTCTCCCAGGTGCCGCTGGCCGACGACGAGGCGATGCAGAGCCAGGTGCAGCTCGTCTCCTCCCGCGACATCGCGCGCGGCGTCCTCAAGGAGCTCGATCTCGCCGGCAACGCCGAGTTCGACCCCGCCGCCTCGGGGCTCGGGGCGGTGCACAGGCTGCTGGTCCTGATCGGGCTCGAGCGCGATCCCCTGCGCGCAACCGCAGAGGACCGGCTCCTGACGGCCTATTACGATCGCCTGAATGTCTACCCCATCGCCCGATCCCGGGTGCTAAGCGTCCAGTTCACCTCGGCCGATCCAGACCTTGCGGCCAGGGCCGCCAATGCGGTCGCGAACCGCTACATCGGCCTGCAGTCGGACGCCAAGCGCGACAACGCGCGGGTCGCGGCGACGTCGCTGGCCAGCCTCATCGCAGACCTCAAGGTGCGGGTGGCTGCCGCCGACACGCGCGCGCAGGAGTTTCGGGCCAGCAACGGCCTGCTGGTCGGCACCAACAACACCACGATCACCTCCCAGCAGCTGTCGGATCTCACCGGCCAGCTCGCCCAGGCCCGCAACGCCGAGGCCGAGGCCGAGAGCCGGGCCAAGCTGCTGCGCGACATGATCGGGCAGAACCGCATCGCCGATGTGCCGGACGTCGCCAACAGCGACCTCGTGCGGCGCATCTCCGAGCAGCGCGTGACCCTGAAAGCGCAGATCGCCCAGCAGGCCATGACGCTGCTGCCGGCGCACCCCCGCATGCGCGAGCTGAACGCCCAGTTGGCGGCCCTCGAGGGCCAGATGCGGGCCGCGGGCGACAAGCTCGCCAAGTCGCTCGAGAACGATTCGCGCATTGCAGCCGGCCGGGTCGAGAACCTCCAGGCCGTGATCGACGCCCAGAAGGCGACGGCAACCACGGCCGGCGCCGACCAGGTTCGGCTCAACGAGCTCGAACAGCAGGCGCGGCTCCTGCGCGACCAGCTCGAGTTCAGCACCCAGAAGTACCAGGAGGCGCTCGCCCGGGAGAACGCCGTCTCGACCCCGGCCGACGCACGCGTGATCTCGCGGGCCATCGCGCCCGAGCTACCGTCCTTCCCCAAGAAGCTGCCGACCATCGCCATCTTCACCCTCGCGGGCCTCGTCCTGTCGATCGGCATCGTGATCGCGCGCGAGTTGCTGTCCGGCCGGGCGTTCCTGGCCGATCTGCCGGCCCGCGGCGTCGTCCCGCCCGGCCCGACGGTCGTGCCGATGGGCGTGCCGCACCACGATGCGGCGCCGGCCTCGCGCCCCGCCGCCGGCCCGCCCGCGCCCCGTCCGGCCGACGACCGGCCCGCGGTTCCCGATCCCGATCTCGTCACCATGCTCGACATGGTGGCCGACCATCACCGGGACGGGGGCGGCGTGCGCTTGCTGGTGATGGCGGGTGCCGATGCCGCCACAGCCGCGCCCGACGGCGCGCTGCTGCTCGGCCGGGCCCTCGCCCGGCGGTCGCGGACGATCCTGGTCGACTGCGGGGTCGACGAAGGCCTCGCGCTGCTCCTCGCCGCCCCCCGGGCCGCCGAGGCGCCGCCGGTGCGCGGCCTCATGAACCTCCTGGCCGGGGACACCAGCTTCGCCGAGGTGATCCACCGCGACCCGCAGTCCCGGCTGCACATCGTGCCTTACGGGACGGGCGAAGTCCCCCGGCGCGAGGACAGCTCCGGGGTGCTGGTCGACGCGCTGGCCGAAACCTACGACCATGTCGTGCTTGCCGTCCCGCAGCCGGAGGGCAGCGGGACGGTGTTCGGCGCCTCGCAGGCCGATCTCGCGATCCTGCTCGTCACGGCCAAGACGGACCAGACGCGCATCGAGGCCGACCGCGCCATGCTGCACGGGGCAGGGGTGCCGAGCATCTATGTCCTCGACATCGCCGACCTCGGCGCCCGTCCCGACCGGCACACCGCCGCGGCGTAGCGCGGGGCATGGGCGCCATGGCGATCGGCATGTCCGGGGTTGCGCCTCCGCACTGAGTCGAACCCATCCTGAATCCGTCATCGCGAAGCGCATCAGCGCCGTGGCGATCCATGCGTCCGTGCAAAAACCCGGCGGTGAATCGCTTCGCTGCGCTCGCGAAGACGACATGGGAGGTCGACGGCAGTTTTGCTCGACGCAGCTTGGTATCGGAGGCCGGTTCGGACGGCAGGCGCCTTTCGGCGCGCGTCCCGTAAACCCTTTCAATTAGGGTAAACATCTCTTTAACAAACGCGAAACACGTCTCAATATTGCAAATGCACGTATTAGAGCTATCTTGATTTCTACAAGACGTGATTGAAAAGAACTTCAAAAACAAACAAGTCGATCACGAGACTTTGGTGGCTTTAGAGCCACCGATCCAAACCCCACGGGTGCCCGGGTCCGCCGCATCTCCTGGGTCCGTGGGGTTGGCCGGCTCGGAAGTGACAGGAGTGGCCTCCTCGTCGTCACTTCCGGCCGGCCGCCTTTCATTATTGTAGAGGCCAAAGCAAAGGCGCCGGACGTTGCCGTCCGGCGCCTTTGCTTTGTCGGATCACTTGATCTTCGTTTCCTTGAAGTCGACGTGCTTGCGGGCGACCGGGTCGTACTTCTTGAAGGACAGCTTGTCGGTCTTGGTCCGGGCGTTCTTCTCGGTCACGTAGAAGTAGCCGGTGTCGGCGGTCGACAGCAGCTTGATCTTGATGGTGGCAGCCTTGGCCATGGAACAATCCTGATCTCGGGAAATGGCGCCGGGGAGGCCCGCGCCGCTCTATGGCGCAGGGATACGGGCGCCGGATCGGAAGTCAAGGGATTTGCCTGTGCGCCCGGCGGGGCGAAGCGGCTTGTCGGATCGACGCGGTCTCACCCGCCGTTCTCGTCCCCGAACCCGTGCATCCGCAACGCCCACTGCAGCGCGATCAGCGCGCCCTTGATCCGCGGCAGAAGGCTCAGGCTCAGGCCGATCACCAGGCCCGGCCAGAGGATCGCCTGGATCCAGAGGGGCATCGTCTCGTCGGCGCTCAGCACCGCCACCATCACGGCCCCGATGATATGGGCCACGATCAGCACGGTGACGTAGGGCGGGGCATCGTCGGCCCGGTGGTGGTGGAGGGGCTCGCCGCACCGCTCGCAGGCATCCCGGACCTTGAGGTAGGAGCCGAAGATATGCCCCTCGCCGCAGGCCGGGCAGCGGCCGACGAAGCCGCGCTTGAGGGATGGCCAGACCGCGCGGTCGCGGGTGGGCGAAGCGAGGGCGGTCATGAGGAGCGGATCCTTCCCTTGCGGCCTTTGCGCTTCAACATCGTCTTGCCGGCGCGTCCGGCGGGGCGGGGCGCAACCAGGAGCCCCGCCGCCACCTTGCCCTTGCCGAGCGTCTTGCGCCGGCGTCCCTCGCTGACGAGCTCGAACCGCAGCGCGCCCGCGAAGGGGGCCGCCTCCACCAGCTTCACCGCGACGGGGTCGCCGAGCCGCCAGGTCGTGCCGGTGCGTGTGCCCACCAGCGCACGGGCGCCTTCGTCGAAGCGGTAATATTCCTCCCCAATCAGGGAGATCGGCACGAACCCGTCGGCGCCCGTCTCGGCAAGGCGGATGAACAGCCCGGCCTTGGTGACGCCGCCGATCCGGCCCTCGAAGATCGTGCCGACCTGGTCGGCGAGATGGGTGGCGATCAGCCGGTCGATCGTCTCGCGCTCGGCCGCCATGGCGCGGCGCTCGGCGCCCGAAATCCTGTCCGCGATCTCGGGCAGTGCCTCCATGGCCTCGTCGGGCAGGGCGCCCGGGCCGAGCCCGAGCGCCCGGATCAGCGCCCGGTGCACGATCAGGTCGGCATAGCGGCGGATCGGGGAGGTGAAGTGGGCGTAGCGCTGCAGGTTCAGGCCAAAATGGCCGCGATTGTCGGCCGCGTAGACCGCCTGCGCCTGGCTGCGGAGCACCACCTCGCTGACGATGTGCTCGGCATCGGTGCCGCGCACGCGGGCGAGGATGCCGTTGAACTGGGCGGGCC
>CAXUMV010000117.1:6966-9222 GCA_964252065.1 uncultured Lichenihabitans sp. | reverse complement strand
CTCGACGACGGCCGGCTCACGGACGGGCAGGGGCGGACGGTCGACTTCCGCAACGTGCTGATCATCATGACCTCCAATCTCGGCTCCGAGTATCTCTCGCTGCAGAAGGAGGGCGAGGACGTGGCGGCCGTGCGCGAGCAGGTGATGGGCGTCGTGCGCGGCCATTTCCGGCCCGAGTTCCTGAACCGGGTGGACGAGATCATCCTGTTCCACCGCCTGAGGCGGGAGGACATGGGGGCGATCGTCGACATCCAGCTCGGCCGGCTGGGACGGCTCCTCGACGACCGCAAGATCGGCCTCGAGCTCGACGCCAAGGCCCGCGCCTGGCTGGCCGACAAGGGGTACGACCCCGCCTACGGGGCGCGTCCGCTCAAGCGCGTGATCCAGAAGGCGGTGCAGGACCCGCTGGCCGAGATGCTGCTCTCGGGCCGGGTCGGGGACGGCGACACCGTGCCGGTGACGGCGGGCCGCTCGCGCCTGCTCTTCGGGGGGGAAAGCCCGGAGGCGGAGCTGCTCGACGACACGGTGGTGCCGTTTGCAAAGACCGCGCTGAACTGATGGGGCGTTCCGTCCTTCTCCCGCGTCGCGGGAGAAGGGCTCTATTCTGCATGAGGGGAGGGCAAGCATGGCGGGGCGCCTGACGAAGATCGTCGTGATGGGCGTCGCGGCCTGCGGCAAGACCTCGGTCGGCGAGGCGCTTGCCGCCCGGTGCGGGATGTCGTTCGTCGACGGCGACGGCCTCCACCCGGCGCAGAACATCGCCAAGATGTCGCGCGGCGAGCCGCTGACCGACGAGGATCGCTCGCCCTGGCTCGACAGCGTCGGGGCGGTGCTCGCCGACCGGGCCGCGCACCCGGGCGGCGTCGTGGTCGCATGCTCCGCCCTGCGCCGGCTGTACCGGGACCGGATCCGCGCCGGGGCGGGCACCGGGCTCGCCTTCGTGTTCCTCGACATCACGGTGGAGGAGGCCCGCCGCCGCATCGCGGCGCGCCGGAACCATTTCATGCCGCCCGCGCTGGTCGAGTCGCAGTTCGCGACCCTCGAGCGCCCCGCCGGGGAGCGGGACGTGGTGACGATCGGCCGCCTTGTCGATCCCGCGGGCGTCGCCGAGGATGCCGTGGCCGCCCTCGCCCGCCTGCCCTAGGATCATGGAGTGACCGACCGGACGATCCCGCCGGCACCGCTGCTGCTGGGCCTGGCGGGGCTGCTGCCCTTCTGGGGCCTGGCGATCGGGCTGGCGTTCGCGCCCCTCGCGGGCTGGACGGCGGCGCAGCTCGCCTTCGCGCTGTCCGCCTACGGGGCGGTGATCGTGTCGTTTCTCGGGGGCATCCGCTGGGGTCTTGCGACCGCCGCCCCGCGGGGAGCCGCGGCGTCCCAGTACGGGCTGGCCGTCGTGCCCTCGCTGCTGGCCTGGGCGGCCCTGGCCCTGCCCGCCACGGCGAGCCTTGCCGCGCTGGGCGTCGTGGCCTTGGGGCTCGGGCCGCTGGATAAGCCGCTCGTCACGGCCGGGCTGGCGCCGGCCTGGTTCGCACGGCTTCGCCTGATCCTGAGCGGGGGGGCCGGCGCGGCGCTCGTGCTCGCCGCGCTGATCTTGTCGATTCGCCCCTGAGGCCCTGGCGCGTCAGCGCTCCTGGCCGCGATCGTCGAGCGTGAAGCCGACCTTCACCGTGACCTGGAAGTGGGACACCTTGCCGTCCTCCACATGCCCGCGGGTCTCCACGACCTGGAACCATCCGATATGGCGCAGGGTCTTGCCCGCATCCTCGACGGCCTGCCTGATCGCATCGTCGATCGATGTCTTGGACGAGCCCACGAGCTCGATGATCCGGTAGGTGTGCTCCGACATCAGGATGGTCTCCGTTCCAAAAGAGAAGCGCCGTTCGCCGCGCTCTCCCTAGCATCCGACCGGTAGAGGCCGGAAGGGCCTTCGCAAGGCCGGATCCGGGCCACTCGCGATCCGCAACGGAAATGCAACCTTTAAGCGTAAAAATTCAACTGTATCCCGCCCTCGCGAGGGGGCCAGAGATCGCTCCGCCCCACGTCCAGCGAAGGAGGCCTGCATTTGTCCGCCGGAACCGTGAAACGGATGCAAGGCCGCCCCACGCGAGGCGCCGGCGACGTCGGGCGGGAGAAGCTCGTCGAAGCGGCCCGCGCCGTCCTGCGGCGGCGCATGTCCGCGGTCCTGTCCCGCAAGGCTGTGGCCGACGTCGCCGGCGTCACCCCGGCGCTGGTCAGCTACTACTTCCCCGATCCGGC
>CAXUMV010000117.1:6063-6956 GCA_964252065.1 uncultured Lichenihabitans sp. | reverse complement strand
CCTGGCCGCGACCCGGCCACTGGTCGGGGAGCGGATCGACGAGCTGCAGTTCATCATCGACGACGAGGCGCCCTGGCACGACCGCCTGGTGCGGATCGCGGTCTTCCTGGCACGGCTGAACGGCGCCGATGCGACCCTCATCGACCGCCTGGTCGAGGCATCCCGGACCCAGGCGGTCGATCCGATGCTGGGCCGCGCCTATGAACGGCTGCGCGCCTTCTATACCGAGGGCGGCAAGGCGGGCGCGTGGCGCGCCCTCGATCCCGACCTCTTCCTCTTCGCGCTCTGGGGCATGTGCAAGGCGGTGGCCGAGCTGCACCGTCCCGACCTCGACGACGACATGGACCGCCGGGGCGCCATGGTGGCCGACCTCGTGCTGAACGGGCTGCGCCCGGCCTGATCGAGGCGCAGGCGCCGGCCTACTTGCTCGGCGCGGTATCGTGCTTGCCGCCCGTGGCCCCAGGCTTGGCAGGCTTGCCGGCCGGCGGCACCGTCGCGACGACCTTCGTGGCGGTGGCCGGCAGGGCGATGTCGGCCACCCGCTCCCAGGACTGCGAGCCGCACAGGAAGCGCAGCAGGCAACCGTGGACGTTGAGCTCCTCGGCCTTCTCGATGCTGACCGTCACATCGTACATCTTGCCGTCCTCGGCATTGTAGATCTGACCGCTGTAGTGGGTCTCGTCCTCGGCCTTGAGGCCGGCCATGAGCTCGAGCCCGATGCTCGGCCGGTTCCGCTTGGCGGGATCGGGGTTCTTGATGTCGGTCTTCGGCTCGCCCTTGTCGGTCAGCGGCCCCGCCGCAGGCCTGACCGTGATCGTACTGACCGCGATCGAGAGCATGCCGAGCTATCCGGTGTTCCTCGACCCGATGGGCTGGCTCCGCACGAGCGACAA
>CAXUMV010000117.1:0-6053 GCA_964252065.1 uncultured Lichenihabitans sp. | reverse complement strand
CCCTTGTCGGTCATCGGCTGCTTCATCCAGACCACGTAGCCGCACAGCTTGTCGCCGCAATGCTCCGTCCTGATCTTGGCGCGGCCGTCCTCGGTAAGCCACGTGCCGGCGACGTCGAGGCTGGCCTGCGCCCTGGCCTGCGTGCCGCAAAGGACCGTCGCGGCCACCAGAATTTTGACGAGAAATCTCACTGTCGACTCCCGGAGTGTACCCTTTGCGACATCCCCTGTCGCTCCGGGCAGACCACGATGTAAGACCAGAGCGCCGCACCCTGCGCAACCACGACGCGGGCCGGCCCTGTTCGAATGACTGCGCAATTGGCAGGCTATCATGGCATCATGGTGGCCTCGCCGTGCGGCCGCGGGATCTCTGGAGACGCCCGGCCGGTGCCGTGGGAGACGATGTCCGCTTGTTGACCGAGGACCACCCCGGGATGCCGCCTGCGCGCCGCGACGCCGCGCGCTCCCAAATCGGCTCCCCGCTGCTGCACGGGGGCGACCTCGCGACGGCGCGTGCGCGTTTCCCGGCCGCCCCTCTGCCCTGGATCGACCTGTCGACCGGCATCAATCCCCGCGGCTATCCGGTCGGGCCCATCCCCGAGGCGGTATGGCGGCGCCTGCCGGACCGGGCAGCGCTGGACGCGCTGGAAGCCGCGGCGGCCACGGCCTACCGGGCCGGCCCGCCGGCCCGGGTGGTGGCGGCGCCCGGCACCCAGGCGCTCATCCAGCTCCTGCCGCGCCTCCTGCCGGCGCGCCATGTCGCCGTGCTCGGCTTCGGCTACGAGGAACACCCGGCCGTCTGGCGCGCGTCCGGCGCCACGGTGCGGCGCGTCGACACCGTGGCGGCGCTCGAGGGGGCGGATGTCGCAGTGGTGGTCAGCCCCAACAATCCCGACGGCCGGACGCCCGACCCCGACGCCCTGCTGGACTTGGCCGGCAGGCTGGCCGCCCGCGGCGGGACTCTGGTGATCGACGAAGCCTTTGCCGACACGCGCGACCCGGCGCTCGGGCTCGTGCCGCGCCTGCCCGCGGCGGGCATGGTGGTGCTGCGCTCCTTCGGCAAGTTCTTCGGCCTGGCGGGGGTGCGGCTCGGCTTCGCGGTGACTGGCGAGGCGCTCGCCGGATCCATCCGCGCCGCCCTCGGCCCCTGGGCGGTCTCGGGCCCGGCCCTCGCGGTCGGGACCCGCGCGCTGGGCGATGCGGCCTGGCAGCGGGCCGAGCGGGCGCGCCTCGTGGCCGAGGCCGAGCGGCTCGACGCGCTGCTCGCCCGCTGGGGCCTCGCGGTCCTCGGCGGCACCTCCCTGTTCCGGCTCGCCGCGACCCCCGCGGCGGCCGGGCTCGCCGAGCGGCTGGGCCGCGCCGGCGTGCTGGTGCGGGTCTTCCCGGCCCGGCCCGACTGGCTCCGCTTCGGCCTGCCGGACGGCCACGACGCCTGGGACCGCCTCGCGGCGGCGCTTCCCGCGTGACACGCCCCCCGCAGCCGCTGCGCCGGGGCTGGACCACCGGCGCCTGCGCCACCGCGGCCGCCCGCGCCGCCTTCGAGGCCCTGCTGGGCCACGAGCCCGAGGACCCCGTGCCCGTGACCCTGCCGGGCGGCGCGCGCGCCTGCTTCGCGCTGGCGCGGCTCGAGCGCGGAGCGGACAACGCCACGGCCGGCATCGTCAAGGACGCGGGCGACGATCCCGACGTCACCCACGGCGCGCTCGTGACCGCGAGGCTGCGGCACGGGCCCGCGGGCACCGGGATCGTGTTCCGGGCGGGGCCGGGGGTGGGCACCGTGACGCTGCCCGGCCTGCCGCTGCCCCCCGGCGAGCCCGCCATCAACCCGGTCCCCCGCCGGATGATCGCCGCCGCCCTCCACGAGGTCGCGGCCGCGCGGGGCGCTGCGGCCGACCTCGTGGTCGAGATCGGCGTCGAGGACGGCGTGCGTCTCGCCGAGCGCACCATGAACGCCCGGCTGGGCATCGTCGGCGGGCTCTCGATCCTCGGCACGACCGGGATCGTGGTGCCCTATTCCTGCGGCGCCTGGATCGCCTCGATCCACCGCGGCATCGACGTCGCGCGGGCCGGCGGCCTGCCGCACATCGCGGGCTCGACCGGCGCCGTGTCGGAGGCGGCCGTCCGGCGCCTGCACGCGCTGCCCGAGCAAGGGCTGATCGAAATGGGCGACTTCGTGGGCGGCATGCTCAAATACATCCGCACCCACCCGGTCCCCCGCATCACGATCGCCGGCGGCTTCGCCAAGATGAGCAAGCTCGGCCAGGGCCTGCTGGACCTTCACTCCAAGCGCGACGCGGTGGATTTCGACTGGCTGGCGGCGCGCTTCGGGGAGGCGGGTGCCCCCGCCGCGGCGATCGCCGCGGCGCGGCGCGCCAACACGGCGCTCGAGGTCCTCGGGCTGGCGCAGGGGCAGGGGATCGCGCTGCCGCAGGCCGTAGCCGTTGCCGCCCGGCAGACGGCGGCCGCCGTCCTCGAGGGAACCGGGGTCAGCCTCGATGTCGCGGTCTTCGACCGGGAGGGCGGACTGCTGGCCGTCGCCTGAGCGCCGCTCACGCGAGCAGCGGCACGATCTCCATCGCCGGGACGAGCACGAGGCCCTTGTCGGTGATGCGGATCTCCGGGATCACGGAGAGCGGGATCAGGTTGAACCCCATATAGGGGATGGTGCAGCCGGCCTCGGTCCAGGCCCGCTTCAGGACCTTCACGTCTTCGGCGACTTCCGTCACGCGCTTGTCCGACAGGAGGCCCGCGATCGGCAGCGGCACGCTGGCGATCACCGCGCCCTCGGCGACGACGCAAACCCCGCCCTGGGTCGTCGCGATGGTGCGGAGCGCGAGCTGCATGTCGGCCTCGTTGGTGCCGGCCACGATGATGTTGTGGCTGTCGTGCCCGACGCTCGAGCCGACGGCGCCCCGCCTCAGCCCGAAATCCTTGAGGAAGCCGTGCGCCACGTTGCCGGCCGACTTGCCGTGCCGCTCCACCACGGCCACGAAGCAGAGCCCGTGCGCCGCCATGGCGCCCGACCAGTCGTTCGCGGCCTCGACCGCGATCCTGTCGTGGAACAGCATGATGCCGGGCAGGGCGGTGCGGATCACGTTGAGCGTGCCGGGCGCGCGCGGCGGTTCCGGCACGAGGGGCACGGCCTGCGGCAGCCGGACGGTCGTGAAGGCCGCGGCGGGGTAGCGGTAGCGGTCGGACAGCGCGGCATCGAGCGCGGGCGTGATGTGGCCGTCCTCCACGACGAGCGTGCCGCCGTACCAGGTGCTGTGCGGCCTGAGGTCGTCGCCCATCAGCACGAGGTCGGCCCGCCGGCCGCCGCCGAGGCCGCCGATCTCGCCGTCCATCCCGAAGCGGGTCGCCCCGTGCAGGGAGCCCATGGACCAGGCCTGCACGGGCGTCATGCCGGCCCGGACGGCCTCGCGCGTCACCCAGTCGAGGCCGAAGAGCAGGAGGTCGTCCGCGTCCCGGTCGTCCGTGCACACGGCCACGCGCTTGTGGCTGGCCCCGAGCTCGGTGATCGTGCGGATCGCCTGCGGCAGGCTGTGCCAGGGCGTTGTCGGCGGGCCGCCGCGCAGGAACAGCCAGAGGCCGGCTTCCAGGAAGTCGTCGGCGATGTCGCGGTCGATCGCCTCGTGCGTGTCGGTCACCCCGCTCGCGGCGCAGGCGGCCACGAACTCCCGGCCGTAGATATGGCCCGACACCGGCCGCCCGCGCCGGAGCGCCGCGGCCAGGATCGCGTGGCTGCGCTCGTCCCCGCCCGCGACGGGCACGAAGTCCATCTTCTCCCCGAGTGCCACCGCCTCCGGCCAGCGGTCGAACAGGGCGGCGATCTTGTCGGGCGTGAGGTCGCCGCCCGCGGTCTCGAGCAGCGGCGAGGTGGCGGGCACGGTGCTGGGCACGGTGAGATAAATGGAGAGCGGCGCCTGCCGGGCGTCCTCCAGCATGGCCTCGACGCCCGCGACGTCCATCACGTTGCCGATCTCGTGGCTGTCGCAGAAGATCGTGGTGGTCCCGTTCAGGAGCGCCGCCTCCGCATAGGCGCAGGCGGTCACCATCGAGGACTCGATGTGGATGTGCGGGTCGACGAGCCCGGGAGCGAGGATCGCGCCCTGTGCGTCGTGGACGGGCGCCGGGCCGCCCGCCGCCTTGTGGCTGCCGGCGGGCTTGAGCGCGGCGATCCGGCCGCCCGCGAGCCAGATCTCGCGCTCCGGCAGGAGCCGCTCGGTGTAGGTCGACAGGGCGCGGGCGCCGGTGATCACGAGGTCGGGCGCCCGCCGCCCGGCCGCGACATCGGCCAGCTGCCGGGTCATGGCATGGAGGGGCGGGACGGCGAAGCGGTCGAGACGGGCCAAGGGATGCCTCCTCAGGAAGACGGGTCGGGTTCAGTGATAGTCCGGGATGCCCGGCATGGTGGTGAAGCCCCGCACCGTCCGGACCCGCCGGGCCCAGCGGCGCAGCGCCGGATAGGCCTCGTGGTCGATCCCATAGTCGCGCGACAGGGCGAAGGAGGGGAAGAGGGCGATGTCGGCCAGGGTCGCGCCCCCGCCGACAAACCAGCCCGCCCCCTCGAACCCGCGCGCCGTCATGTGGTCGTCCATGGCCCGGAAGGCACGCCGCGCGGCCTTCCGGAGCGCGGGGCCGTCCACGGGCGCGTCGAACATGGCGTGGCGGCGCGCCTGGACGGCGGCGTCGAGATCGCGGGCTGCGAACACCAGCCAGCCCATCACCCGGCCGAAGGCGGCGGGGTCGGCCGGCAGCCAGCTCCGATCGGGATCATGGCGCAAGGCGAGATAGGGCAGGATCGCCTCCGCGTCACGCAGCACGAGGGCGCCGTCCGTCAGGATCGGCAGGGTGCCGAGCGGGTTGAGCAGCAGCAGCGGCGGCCGCGTCTGCTCGGCGGCCGGGATCATGTTCACGGGCGCCCTCGCGTAGTCGAGCCCGAGCGCCCCGAGCGCCAGGCGGACCTTGTAGCAGCCCTCGTCCAGCTCGAAATCATGCAGCACAAGGCCCGTCACGCGGCGGCCTCCGCCTCGAGATCGCGGCGCAGCGCCTCCGCCCAGAGCGACAGGCGTCGGCGGTCGCGCGCAGAGGCAGCCTCGACCGGCTGGACTGCGGCGTAGAGGCTGCCGGACCCCGTGCGGACCGTGGCCAGCGGCCCGTCCCGCACCATCGCGGCGCCCGCGCCCTCGAAAGGTGGCGGCCCGCCCGCCAGCGCCGCGAACACGGCGTCGGGGCCGGCGTCGAGCCACAGGCTGCGGACCCCCTCCGTCGCCGCATTGGCCGCGGGGGGCGCCGTGGCCGCGGCGGCCTCGCCCGAGAACGCCCAGACCATGCCGAGCCGTTCGACGGAGGCGAAGCGCTCGACCGTGATCGTCGGCGGCACGGCGAGCTGCGGATGGGCCGGGATGAAGCGGCACAGCCCGCCGGCGTCGAACTGCCAGCCGTGGTAGAGGCAGGCGATGCGGTCGCCGCGCACGAAGCCGAAGCTCAGGCGCATGCCGCGGTGGGGGCAGCGGTCCTCCCAGACATGGGCCGCCCCGGCCTGGTCGCGCCAGACCACGAGTTCGCGCCCCTGCAGCCGCGTGCCGGCCGAGGTGCCGGGCTCGAGGTCCGCGCTGAGGGCGACCGGGTACCAGGCCGCTGCCGGGTCTTGCTGGTCCACCGCTATGCCTCCGGACGTCGAGCACGATGCAGTCGATCGGACCGAGGCTGCAGGCCATCTCGAAAGCGTCGACGAGGTCGGGCTCGCCTTCGACCGTCACCGTGATGGCCGAGGCCGTCAGGCCGCCGAGCCGCAGCGCGAGGTCGAGACGCCGCGCCCGATGCTCGGCGAAGGTCGCGAACCGGGCCGGCTGGAACGAGCCGGTGAACACCATGGTCGCCGTCTGCCGCACCGGTTCTCCCGCGCCGAACGAGCTGCGCCGGCCCATCGATGCAGGATGCGCGCCACCGCTCTGCCCAGATTTGCGGCACGATCCTTGCCTCGCTCGGGGCATGAACGACGCCGTCCGGCCGCCGCGCGCGGCAAGCAGGAGCATCCATGATCGATCCGCG
>CAXUMV010000116.1:2069-9224 GCA_964252065.1 uncultured Lichenihabitans sp. | reverse complement strand
CGGCGGTGCTGCTGCCCCGCATCCTGCCGCTCGGCGGCCTCGAGGCGATCGAGACCGACCTCCTGTTCGCCGAGGCCGCGCTCGACGATCCCTTCGACACCGCGCTCCTCCCCGCCATCGCTCCGATGCCGCGCCGCATGATCCTGACGCGCCTCATCCTGCAATGGGCGAGGGCGGTGCGCCGGGCGATCGTGGCCGTGGAGCCGGGCGGCACCCGGACCCTGCATGCCCATGAGGAGCTGCTGGTGGCGGCCTCGGCGGCCGATGCCTGGACGCTGGCGGGCGATCTCGCGGCGCTCAGCGACGACCTCACCGCCGAGGGCGTCGACTGGACCCGCCTCGCCCCGCTCGGCACCGAGGCCTTCGACCGCTACTGGGGCATCACGCTCGACTTCCTCAAGATCGTGGTCGAGCGCTGGCCGGCCATCCTGGCCGAGCGCGGCGAGCTCGACGCCGGCCAGCGGCAGATCGCGCTCGTCGACCGCGAGATCGCCCGGCTCGAGCGCGGCGGGGCCGAGGGGCCGGTCATCGTCGCGGGCTCGACGGGCTCGAACCCCGCCACCGCCCGGCTGATCGCCGCCATCGCCCGCCTGCCTGCGGGGGCCGTCGTGCTGCCCTGCCTCGACCAGACGCTCGACGAGGCGGGCTGGGCGGCGGTCGGCGCGGTGGACGAGGGGACGGCCGCCACCCATCCGCAGGCCGCCCTCAAGCGCCTGCTGGGCACGATCGGGATCGACCGCGACGCGGTGGCGAGCCTCGGCCGGGGGACGCCCGCGCTCCAGCACCGCGCCCGCTTCGTCGGCGAGGCCCTCCGGCCCGCCGAGACGACCGAAGCCTGGCGGCACTACGACCTGAGCGCAGCCGCCCATGCCGAAGCGCTCCTCGGCGTCACGGTGATCGAGGCCGCCGACGAGCGGGAGGAGGCGCTGGCCATCGCGATCGCGCTGCGCGAGGCCCTCGAAGGCCCGGGCACCGCGATCCTGGTGACGCCCGACCGGACGCTCGGGCGCCGCGTGCGCGAGGATCTGACCCGCTGGGGCATCGACATCGACGCCTCCTCGGGCGAGCCGCTCGGCACGACCCCGGCCGGCGCCCTGGCGCGGCTCGTGCTCGACAGCGCCGTGCAGGAGCTGGCCCCGGTCGAGGTGCTGGCGCTGCTCGCCCATCCGCTGGTCCGGCTCGGCCGGCCGCGCGGCGCCGTCGAAGCCCTCGCCCGGACGCTGGAGATCGCGATCCTGCGCGGCGTGCTGCCCCCCCGGGCCCTGCACGATCCGGCCGGGCTGGTGGCACGGGCGCGCCTCGCGCGGGCCGGCGCCCACGCCCCCGATCCGCTGCGGCGCCTGTCGGACCAGGACCTCGACCGGCTCGCGGCCTTCACGGACGAGGCGGTGGCCGCCCTCGCCCCGCTCACCGGGCTGCGCCCGGGCACGCCGCTACCCGACTGGCTCGCGGCCCACGCGGCGGTCATCGGGACCCTGACCGAGACCCCGGACCAGGACACCGCGCTGTCGGGAATCGACGGCAACGCGCTGCTCGGGCTGTTCGACACCCTGGCCGAGGCGCCCGAGCCGGGCATCGCGCTCGACGCGCCCGGCTATGCGGCCCTGTTCGACCGCTTTGCGGCCGAGACGCCGGTGCGCGGCCCCAACCGCAGCCATCCCCGCCTCAAGATCCTCGGGCTCTTGGAAGCGCGGCTGCTGAGCGCCGACCTCGTGGTCTGCGGCGGCCTCGACGAGGGGGTCTGGCCGCCGCAGAGCCGCACGGATGCCTTCCTCAACCGGCCGATGCGCGCGAGCCTCGGCCTGCCCCCGCCCGAGCGCCGCATCGGGCAGACGGCCCACGACCTCACGGCCCTGATGGGCGCCCCGCGCGTGATCCTCAGCCGGGCCAGGAAGCGCGGCGGCGCGCCGACCGTCCCGTCCCGCTTCCTGCTCCGCATGGCGGCGCTGGCGGGCGCGAGCTGGACCGCGGCCCTCGCCCGGGGCGCCACCTACCAGGCCTGGGCGGCGGCGCTCGACGAGCCTGCACGGACCCGCCCGGTCCGGCGCCCGGCGCCCCGGCCGCCGCTCGAGCTGCGGCCGGACCGGCTCAGCGTCACGCGCATCGAGACGCTGCGCCGCGACCCCTACGCCATCTATGCCGAACGCGTCCTGCGCCTGAAACCCGCCGAGCCGATCGGGGCCCCCATGGGACCGGCCCAGTACGGCACCCGCTTCCACGCCGTGATGGCGGCGTTCTCCAAGGCCCATCCCGCAGGACCGCTGCCTGCCGAGGCCGCGGAGCGGCTGACCAGCGCCACCCGGGACGTCTTCGCCGACACGCTCGGCGAGCCCGTGTTCCGCGCCTTCGTCTGGCCGCGCGTGACCGGCTGGGCCACCGCCTTCCTCGACTGGGACGGCGGACGGCGGGCCGGGGCGGCCTCCACCCTGGTCGAAGCGCTCGGGACGCTGGCCGTGCCGCTGCGCGACGGCGCGGTGTTCACCCTCACGGCGCAGGCCGACCGCATCGAGATCGGCCCGACGGGGCTTGCGCGGATCGTCGACTACAAGACCGGGGCCGCTCCGACCCTGAAGGAGGTCCGGGCGGGCTTTGCCCCGCAGCTCACGCTCGAGGCCGCCATGGCGGAACGCGGCGCCTTTGCCGAGCTCGGCCGCGATGCGCTGGTCGAGGGCGCCCTCTACGTCAAGCTCGAGGCCGCCGGCACCGTGGCCCCGACGGAGCTGGCGTGGAAGGACCGCACGTTCCACGAGGTCGTGGCCGAGCACTACGAGGGGCTGGTCGCCCTTCTCGACAGCTTCCGCGACCCCGCGACCGGCTATCTGGCGCGCCCCTACCCGCAGTTCGAGGCGCGGTTCGGCACCTACGACCACCTCTCCCGCGTGAAGGAATGGTCGGTCGGCACCGGCGAGGACGACCTGTGAGCCGCGCCCCGCGCGACATCCCCCTGCAGACCCGCGAAAAGCAGCGGCGCGCCTCCGACCCGACCCGGTCCGCCTGGGTGTCGGCCAATGCCGGGTCGGGCAAGACCTTCGTGCTGACCCGGCGCGTGGTGCGGCTTCTGCTGGGCGGCACGCCGCCGAGCCGCATCCTGTGCCTGACCTTCACCAAGGCGGCCGCGACCAACATGGCGGTGCGGGTGTTCGACACGCTGGCCGCCTGGGTGGGCCTCGACGACGCGCGCCTTGCGGCTGCGATCGTGGAGACCGGCGCGCCCGCCCCCGGGCCGGCCGAGCTCGCGGCCGCGCGGCGGCTGTTCGCGCGCACGGTGGAGACCCCCGGCGGCCTCAAGATCCTGACCATCCACGCCTTCTGCGAGAAGCTGCTGCACGCCTTCCCGTTCGAGGCCAACGTCGCGGCCGGCTTCTCGGTCATCGAGGAGCTGCGCCAGGAGGAGCTGATGGGGCGGGCCCGCGAGGCCGTGCTGGCGGAGGCGGTCGCGCAGGCCGGCGGCCCGCTGGCGCTGGCGCTCGACACCCTGACCCGGGGGACCGGGCTCGACGCCTTCGACGCCCTGCTGCGGGAGGTCGCGCCCCACCGGGCGGCCCTGCAGGGCCACGACCTCGCGGCGATCGCCGACGGCCTCGCGGCGGCGCTCGGCACGGGGGGCGACACCGTCGCCTCCCTCGAGCGCGCCATGGTGGAGGACGGGCTACCGCCCTCCGAGTGGGACGCCGTCGGCCGGCAACTGCTCCATGCCGCCACGAACGGCCGGAACGACGTCGCCGAGGCCCTGGTCGCCGCCGCGGCAGCGCTCCCGGCCAAGCGGCTCGGCGCCTATCTGGCGGTCTACCTGACCCAGGACGGCAAGCCGCGCTCCGCGTTCGTGCGCTCCAAGCCGCTACGCGCTGCCGAACCCGGACTGTGCGGGCGGCTGGAGGCTGAGCAGGCCCGCATCGTCGGACTGCTCGCCCGCCGCCGGGCCGCGCACACCCACGAGCGCACCATGGCGCTGCTCGCCGTCACCCGCGCCGTGCTCGACCGCTACGAGGTCCTGAAGCGCAGGGCGGGGCTGCTCGACTTCGCCGACCTCATCGAGCGCAGCCGCGAGCTGCTCGGCCGCTCCGACAGCGCCTGGGTGCTGTACAAGCTCGATGCGGGCATCGACCACATCCTGGTCGACGAGGCGCAGGATACGGCCCCCGACCAGTGGGCCATCCTCCAGGCGATCAGCCGGGACTTCTTCGCGGGCGAGGGCGCGAGCCGCACGAGGCGCACGGTCTTCGCCGTGGGCGACGAGAAGCAGGCGATCTATTCCTTCCAGGGCGCGCGGCCCGCCATGATGGCGGAGGTCCGCAACGACCTGCGCGCGCGGGCGGCCGCGGCCGGCCACGGGTTCGAGACCGTCGACCTGCTGCTCTCCTTCCGCTCCGTCGCGGCCGTGCTGTCGGTGATCGACAGGGTGTTCGCCCATGGCGGCAACGCGCGCGGGCTCGTGGCCGAGGGCGAGCGGGCGCCGCCCCACGAGGCCCTGAAGGCGGCCCTGCCGGGGCTGGTCGAGATCTGGCCGCTGGTCACCCCCACGGCCCTGCCCGATCCGGCCGACTGGCGGCTGCCGGTCGATGTCGAGGAGGCCGGCGCCCCGCCGGTGGTCCTGGCGAACCGCGTCGCGGGCGAGATCGCCCGGCTGCTCGCGCCAAGCTCCGGCGAGACGGTGGCCGGCGAGGCGCCGGGGAGCCGGCGGCCGGTCGGGCCCGGCGACATCCTGGTGCTGGTGCGCTCGCGCAACCCCTTCTTCGAGGCCGTGATCCGGGCCCTCAAGGAGAAGGGCGTGCCGGTCGCGGGCGCCGACCGGCTGGTCCTCACCGACCACATCGCCACCATGGATCTCGTCGCCGCGGGCCGGGCGGCCCTGCTGCCCGACGACGACTACAGCCTCGCCTGCGTGCTGAAGTCGCCGCTGATCGGGCTCGACGACGACGACCTGATCCGCCTCGCCCCGCGCCGGCCGGGCACGCTGCAGGCGGAGCTGCAGGCCTCCGACGTGCCGCGGGACCGGGCCGCGGCCCAGCGGCTCTCCATCTGGCGCGACAGGGCCGCGACGCTGACGCCGTTCGGCTTCTACACCCGCCTGCTCGGCCAGGACGGCGGCCGGCGGCAGCTGCTCGGGCGGCTCGGGCCGGAGGCGGCCGACGTGCTGGACGAGTTCCTGGCCCTGACCCTCGCCCACGAGCGGGACGGCGCGCCCTCGCTGCTCGCCTTCCTGGCGCGGCTCGAGGCGGCGACGCTGCCGGTCAAGCGCGACCTCGAGGCCGCCGGCGACGCGGTGCGGGTCATGACCGTGCATGCGGCCAAGGGCCTCGAGGCCCGCATCGTGATCCTGCCCGACACGTGCGGGGCGCCAAGCGGCCGCCACGATCCGAAACTCTTCCGGCTCGCGGGGCAGGACGGCGGGGCACCCCTGCTCGCCTGGTCCGGCAAGGCGGCCGACGATGCCGGCCCGGTCGCGGCCCGGCGCGCGGCCGAGCGGGCCGCCGCCCTCGACGAGCACCGCCGCCTTCTCTACGTGGCCCTGACCCGCGCCGAGGAGCGGCTCGTGATCGCGGGCTACCAGAGCACGCGCGCCTCCCCGCAAGAGTGCTGGTACGACATGATCGTGGGCGCCGACCTCGGCGAGGCCCGCACGGTGCCGGCGCCGTGGGATGCGGAGGAGACGGTCATCCGCTACGGCGAGGACGCGCCCCCTCCCGCGGCCCATCCCGAATTCGCCTTCCGGCCCATGATGCCCGTGCTGCCGGGCTGGATCGGGCGGGCGGCGGCGCCGGAAGCCGCGCCTCTGCCCCCGATCCGGCCCTCGGGCGCGCTCGGGGCGGCGGATGCGGGTCCGGGCGACGCGGAGGCGGTCGAGGTCGGCCCGCGCCGGGCCGCGGCCCTCGCGGGGCGGCTGATCCATCGCCTGCTGCAGCACCTGCCCGAGGTGCCGCCCGCCTCACGCCGCGACGCAGCGCTCCGGTTCCTGCAGCGCCACGGCGCGGCCCTGTCGCCCGAGCGGCAGGGGAGCCTTGCGGGGGAGGCGCTGGCCGTCCTCGACGCCCCGGCGCTCGCCCCCCTGTTCGGGCCCGGGTCGCGGGCCGAGGTCGCGGTCGCGGCCCGCATCCCGCGCCCGGACGGTGGCGCGGCCGTCGGCGTGACGGGCCAGATCGACCGGCTCGGGGAAACCGCGGAAGCGGTCCACCTCGCCGACTTCAAGAGCGGGCGGCCGCGCCCGCTCGCCGAGACCCCGCCGCGCTTCCTGGCCCAGATCGCGCTCTACGCCGCCGCCGTCGCGCCGCTCTTCCCCGGCAAGCCCGTCCGGGCGAGCCTCGTGTGGACCGAGGGTCCGGTGGTCATCCCGCTCGATGCCGCGACGCTGGCGCAGGCGCTGGCGGGCGCATTGGCCGCGCAGCCCGACGGCGCCTGATACGCTCCTGCACCGCGCCGACCCTCTCCCGGGTCCGTCATCGCGGGGCGTGTCAGCGCCGTGCCGATCCAGGCCACGGTGAGGACGCCCGACCATGGATTGCCACGCTTCGCTCGCGATGACGGGCTGAACGTCGAGGATCGTCCGTTCGGGTGAGGCATGGCGGCGGTGGGCGGCGCATGGTCGGTGGAACAATATCGCCGACCGCCGATTCTCTTGCGGCGATGCGAAAGATATGCTGCAAGTGCGAACGAAGGAGCTCTCGGAATGACTGATTCCTCTTCTGTCATGACCCCGTCTGTTTCCCTGCTGCCGAGGCGGATGGCTTATGGCAGCTTGTTCGCGGTCAGCATTGCCGTTGCGGCAGGCTGGTATACGGCGCTTGCATGGGGCGCCGTCACGCTGTGCCGCATGGCCTGGACGTCGGTGGTCGGCTGAGTCGTCGCGAAGCGCCGGGGCAAATCTAACCTGCGGCCGACGTCGCCGCGGCCGTGGGGGTATCGGCCGAGACCTGGAGCGCGGCCCGCAGGCGGGCCAGGTCGATAGGCTTGGTGAGGAAGTCGTCGATGCCGGCTTCGAAGCAGGCCTGGCGGTCCTCATCGAACGCATAGGCGGTCAGCGCGACGATCCGGGTCGGGGCCGATCCCGTGCTGGCCTCGGCCCGGCGGATCAGCCGGGCGGCTTCCCGGCCCCCGAGGCCCGGCATCGCGATGTCCATCAGGATGGTGTCGAAGGCCCGGGTCTCCCCGCGCATGGCC
>CAXUMV010000116.1:0-2059 GCA_964252065.1 uncultured Lichenihabitans sp. | reverse complement strand
AGCGCCGCCTGCAGGGCCAGGGCGCCGTCCGCCGCATGGGTGACCTCGGCGCCGATGCGGTCCAGCATCTTGCGCATCACCATCGTGTTGATCTCGTTGTCCTCGGCGAGCAGCACCCGCATCTCCGGCAAGGCCACGGGCGCCGGCAAGGCGGGCGGGGCGGCCGCCGGCATGGGCATCGGCACGAGCTGGCTCGCCAGAGAGCGGACGCGCACCGGCTTGACCAGCCAGCCCCCGAAGGCGTGCACCATCTTCTGCCCGAAGGCGCGGCGCTCGAAGGGCGAGAACATCAGGAGCTTGCGCGGCACGGCGCGCGCGGCGGGCGCATCGGCCAGCCGGTCGACCTCGGCCTGCCCCAGCGCGCAGTCGACCAGCAGCAGGTCGACCGGGGCCGCCTCGAGGCTCGCGATCGCCTGGTCGGCCGACGGCACGATCGCGACCCGGGCGCCCGCGGCCCCGAGCGTCTGGGCCAGGAAGGAGGCCTGGAACGCGGACCGTGCGACCACCAGCGCGCTCCTGCCCGCAAGGTCGGGCAAGGCGGGGCGCCGGGCCTCGCCGTCGGGGGCGGCCGGCAGATGGGCCTCGAAGGTGAACACCGAGCCTCCGCCCGGCCGGTCGGACAGCGTGATCTCGCCGCCCATCAGGCGCACGAGGCGGCGCGCGATGCTGAGCCCGAGCCCCGTGCCGCTCTCGTTCCGGGTCGAGCACGCGGCCGCCCGCTCGAACTCGTCGAAGATGGCCGACCGCCGGTCCGGCGGCACGCCCGGCCCCGAATCCAGCACCGTGAACACGATGCCGCCCTCGGCCCTCTGCTCGACCCTGACCCCGACGCCCCCGCGCTCGGTGAACTTGACGGCGTTTCCGGCGAGGTTGATCAGCACCTGGCGCAGGCGCGGCGCGTCGCCGACCAGGGTCGCGGCCACGTCCGGCGACACCAGGGCCGCGATCTCGAGCCCCTTCTCCTGGGCCCGCGGCCCGAGCAGCTCCACCACCGCCTCGACCAGGGCCACGACGTCGAAGGGGTCGGCGGCGAGATCGAGCCGGCCGGCCTCGATGCGCGAGAGGTCGAGCACCTCGTCGATCAGCGCCGTCAGGGCGCGGCCGGAGGTCTGGATGGCCTCGACATAGGCCAGCTGCTCGGCCTCGAGCGGGGTCGCGGCCAGGAGCTCGGCCATGCCGAGCACGCCGTTGAGCGGGGTGCGCACCTCGTGGCTGACGGTCGCGAGAAAGCGCGACTTGGCGTGGGCCGAGGCCTCCGCCCGCTGCCGGGCCTCGGCGGCCGCCTTGACCTCCCAGAGATCGTCGGCGAGCTTCTCCTGCGCCTCCGCCACATGGGCCGCGGTTGCGGCGAGCCGCCGGCCGCGGAGCCAGGAGGCGAGCGCCATCGCGAGGCCGATGGCGCCGACGGCCCAGGCCAGGGACCGGCTGCCGAACACGGCTGCGGCAAACTCGAGCATCGGAGGCGTCCCGGCGGCGCACCATCACCGCACCGGCCAGGGTTGCAGAAAGGAGTTGCCATTGCGTTGCGGCGGGCGCCCGCCGCTCAGGGGAGCGCCGGCCCGCCGCCCGAGCGGTAGGACAGCGCCTCGGCGAGCTGCGCCCGGCCGATCGCCTCCCGGCCGTCGAGGTCGGCGAGGGTGCGCGCCACCCGCAGCACCCGATGGTAGCCGCGTGCACTGAGCCGCATCCGCTCGCTCGCCTGGCGCAGGAAGGCGAGCGCGTCCGCCTCGAGCGCCGCCACGGTCTCGAGGCTCGCGGCCGGCGCGCTGGCGTTGGTGGTGCCGGGGCCAAGGCCGAGCGCGCCGTAGCGGCGGGTCTGGGTCGCCCGCGCGGCCGCGACGCGCCGGGCCACCTCCGCCGACCCCTCGGCGGGCGCGGGCAGGATGAGGTCGGCCGCGCTCACGGCCGGCACGCCGATCGACAGGTCGATGCGGTCGAGCAGCGGGCCCGAGAGGCGCGCCTGGTACTGCGCCATGCAGCGCTCGTTGGGCTGCCGGCGGCAGGCGTAGCCCGGCTCCAGCGCATGGCCGCAGCGGCACGGGTTCATCGCGGCGACGAG
>CAXUMV010000115.1:6757-9235 GCA_964252065.1 uncultured Lichenihabitans sp. | reverse complement strand
TAAGGGTGGCGGCGCGGCTGCGCGAGAAGATGAACGCGGCGAGCGCCTCCAGGCTCTCGATCCCCATGTCGGCCATCATCTCGACCAGGCGGCGATGCCCGACGTCGTTGCAGGCCGCGAGCGAGTGGAAGTCGCCGACCACCTGGTTGGGCTCGCGCACGTTCGCGGCAAGGATGCGGAGCAGATCCTGGTTGACCACCCCGCGCTCGGCGAACTTCATGATCGGGACGAGCAGCCCCTCCTCGTAGACCGAGCGCCCGTCGGCCCCGAACCCGCGGCCGCCGACATCGACCACATGGGCCGTGCAGGCGAAGAAGCCGACGAGGCGGTCGTGCACGAAGGAGGGCGCCACCATCGTGATGTCGTGCAGGTGGCCGGTCCCCTTCCAGGGGTCGTTGGTGACGTAGCAGTCGCCCGCGAAAATCCGGTCGCGGCCGATTTCCCGGATAAAGTGGCCGACGGCCTCCGCCATCGCGTTGACGTGGCCCGGCGTGCCGGTCACGGCCTGGGCCATCATCCGGCCCTCGAGGTCGAAGACGCCGGCCGACAAGTCCCCCGCCTCGCGGACCGAGGTCGAGAAGGCGGTGCGCACCAGGGTGAGCGCCTGCTCCTCGACGACCGAGATGAGCCTGTTCCACATGACCTGCATGCGGACGTCCGACGTTGCCGCGCTCGACACCACGGGTCAGGTCTCCTTCGACGACAGCAGGATGGTCCCATCGCGCTGCACGGTCGCGACGAAGCTCGAGGAGACCACGGTCGAGGTCTCGCGTTCGGTGATGACGGCCGGGCCAGGCACGACGTCGCCGGGCGACATCGAGGGACGGTCGACGACGTGGTGGTCGAGGAACGCCGCAGACCGGCCGTCGAAGACCTGGCGGGTCACGGTGCCCGACTTGTCCGTCCCGGGCAGGATCGCCGCGACGCGCTCCGGGCCCACGAGCCGCGAGGAGGCTTTCATGGACCAGGTCACGAACTCGATCTCGAGGCCGCCCAGCGCGTCGATCGGCCGGCCGAACAGCTCGCCGTAGATCGTCCGGAAGCGGTTCGCCAGCCAGGCGGCATCGTCCTGCCCGAAAGTCCTGGCCGGCAGCGGCACCGGGATCTCCCAGCCCTGGCCGGCATAGCGGGCGAAGCCCGTGACCTCGTAGTCCACCTCCTCGCGTGCCTCGCTCGAGGCCAGGAATCCGACCGTCTGCGCGCGAAGATCGTCGATCAACGCGTTCAGCTCGTCCGCCTCGAAGCTCGACATCCGGATCAGGCGGGAGGCGACGGCCTCGTAGGAGAAGGGCGCCCGCAGGAAGCCGATCGCCGAGCCGACGCCCGCGCCCTCGGGGATGAAGCACGCCGTGATGCCGAGCTTCTCGCAGAGCCGTGCCGCATGGAGGGGCGCCGCCCCGCCGAAGGCGATCATGCTGTATTCGGCGATGTCCCGGCCGTTCTCGACCGCATGGACGCGCGCGGCGTTGGCCATATTCTCGTCGACCATCTCGCAGATGCCGAAGGCGGCTTCCGTGGCCTCGATCGACAGCGCCGCCCCGACGTCCCGCTCGATCGCGGCGGCCGACAGCTCGGGCGCGAGCAGCATCTCGCCGCCCGCGAAGTTGTGGGGATCGATCTTGCCGAGCACCAGATCCGCGTCGGTGACCGCCGGCCGTCGGCCGCCGCGCTGGTAGCAGGCCGGCCCCGGTTCGGAGCCCGCGCTTTCCGGGCCGACCTGGATGCGGCCGAGCGCGTCGATGGACGCCAGGGAACCGCCGCCCGCCCCGATCTCCACCATGTCGATGACGGGGATGGTGATGGCCATCCCCGAGCCCTTCTTGAAGCGGTAGGTCCGGGCCACCTCAAAGCTCCGCGAGGTGCGTGGCGCCGCGTCGTCGATGAGGCAGATCTTGGCCGTCGTGCCTCCCATGTCGAAGGAGAGCGCCTTCGTGAGGCCGAACCGCGCCGCATAGCCGGCCGCGAAGATGGCGCCGCCCGCGGGACCCGATTCCACGAGACGGACCGGGAACTCCATCGCGGTCTCGACCGAGATGAGCCCCCCGCCCGAATGGATCATGTAGAGCGGGCAGCGCGCCCCGCTGGTCCGCAGGCGATCCCGGAAGCGCTGCAGGTAGCGCTCCATCTGGGGTCGCACATAGGCGTTGGCGCATACCGTGTTGAAGCGCTCGAGCTCCCGCACCTGGGGCGAGACCTCGGCGGAGATCGAGATGGAAACGCCCGGAAGCCGGGCCGCGAGGATGTCGCGCGCGCGCCGCTCATGAGAGGGATCGACATAGGCGTGCAGGAAGCCGATCGCCACCGCCTGGAACGCCTCCTCCGCCAACCGGTCGGCGAGCTCGGCCAGGCGGTCCTCGTCGAGCGGCAGCAGTTCCCGCCCGCCCGCATCGAGGCGGCCGCGCACCGTGAACCGGTGCTTGCGCGGGATGAGCGGGGGCGGCAGCGTGAGGTCGAGATCGTACTGCTCGAAGCGGCTTT
>CAXUMV010000115.1:653-6747 GCA_964252065.1 uncultured Lichenihabitans sp. | reverse complement strand
GCATCTCGATGACGTCGCGGAACCCCTCGGTGGTCACGAGCGCGGTCTTGGCGCCGCGCCGCTCGATCAGCGCGTTGGTGGCGAGGGTCGTGCCGTGCACCACCACCTCGACCGCACCGATCGCCACGCCGGCCTGCCGGGTGACGATGTCGATCCCCTCGAAAATGGCCTGCTCGGGCGAGGCATGCGTCGTCAGCACCTTGGCGGAGGTGATCCGGCCGCCGACGTCGAGCACGACATCGGTGAAGGTCCCACCGATATCGGCGCCGAGGCGGACGGACGGTTTGGCTTCGCTCACGCGTCGATCCTGCTTCGGGCGGTGGTGTCGTTAGACCGTAATGAAGCCGAACCCGTCGGGCGAGCCGGCAAAAGCTGGACAAGCGAAAGAAAAACTTGGCGCCGGCTCACGCGGGCCGCTGTGACTCAAACAACAGAAAAGCGTTGTGATTTTTATCGTCGTCTCATTCAAGGTGTGCAAAGCAGCCTGACGCGTAATGAGGTCGGTTCACAGTCCGCTCGGCTGCTCGGACGGCGCCTTGCGGTCTGGTTTCACCGGCAGGGCGTCGATCTCGGGGCCCGCCACCTGCTCCGCCAGGCGCAGCTCGTAGGCCGTCTGCAGGTTGGTCCAGAATTCGGGCGTGGTCTTGAACCAATGGCCGAGGCGCAAGGCGGTATCGCCGGTGATCGAGCGCCTGCCGGCGATGATCTGGCTGATGCGGTTCTGCGGCACGTTCAGCTGCTTCGCCAGGTGATTGGCGCTGATCCCCAGCTCTTTCAGCTCGTCCCCCAAGACCTCGCCGGGGTGAATCGGTGGTCTGCTCATGGCGTCATGCCTCCTCGATGGTAATCGACGATCTCGACGTTGGATGGGCCGGTGGCGTCGGGCGACCCTCGATTCAGATGACGGTCCCGGGGGGCTCGACGCCCGGGGCAGGTCAGCCGCCGAACCTGTTGTCCTTCGGGAAACCCTTGGGCGGCAGGCGGCCGGCCTCGGCGCGGTGGCCGATCCACTCGCGCAGCTCCGCCGGTCCCACGGTGAAGGTGCGGCCCGCGCTGTCGCGCCAGGTGAGCCCGTCGGCGAGGGCGAAGGTCTTGGCGTCCGACAGGCCGCCATCCTTGTAGCGCTGCAGCCGCATCCCCTTGCCGCGGGCGAGCTGCGGGAGCTGGCCGGCGGGGAACACGAGCAGCCTGCGATTCTGGCCGATCACCGCGACGTGATCGCCCCCATGCGGCACGGCCAGCACCACCTTCGCCCCGCCGTCGAGGCCCATCACCGCCTTGCCCTTGCGCGTGCCGCCGATCATGTCGTCCTGGCTGACCGAGAAGCCGCGCCCGTCGGTGGCGGCCAGCAGCAGCCGCGTGCCGGCCCGGTAGGGCAGTACGGTCGCGACATCGTCCCCGTCGTCGATGTCGGCCATGATGCGGATCGGCTCGCCGACCCCGCGGCCGCCCGGGAGCTTGGCGGCGTCCAGCGTGAACGCCTTGCCGCCGGCCGTGACGACCAGGATGCGGGCCGTGCTCTCGGTCTCGAAGGACAGCCGCCGCTTGTCGTCGCCCTTGAACGCCAGCCCCTCCAGCGCGAGGCCGTGCCCCTTCAGCGCGCGGATCCACCCCTTCTCGGAGACCACGACCGTGACCGGCTCGCGCTCGACCATGGCCTCGGTCAGCGCGGCGTCCTGGATGACCGGCATCTCCTCGAAGCTGGTGCGGCGGCGGCCGAGCGGGGTGTCGGCCCCGTATTTGCGCTTCACCTCGCGGATCTCGGCCGCGATCGCCTTCCATTGCGCCGCGACGCTGTCGAGCAGGGTCGACAAGCCCTCCCGCTCGCGGGTCAGCGCCTCGCTCTCGGCCCGGAGCTGCATCTCCTCGAGCCGCCGCAGGCTGCGCAGGCGCGTGTCGAGGATGTAGTTGGCCTGCACCTCGCTGAGCGCGAAGGTCGCCTTCAGCACCTCCTTGGGCTCGTCCTCCTCGCGGATGATGCGGATCACCGCGTCGAGGTTGAGGAAGGCGACCAGCATGCCGGCCAGCACCTCGAGGCGGTGCTCGATCTCGGCCCGACGGTGCTGCGAGCGGCGCTGCAGGACGACCCGGCGATGGTCGAGCCATTGCTGCAGCGCCTCGGGAAGGCCCACGACGCGCGGGATCACGCCGTCGACCAGCACGTTCATGTTGAGCGGGATGCGCGCCTCGAGCTCGGTCAGCCGGTAGAGGCTCTCCATTAGCAGCGCCGGCACGACGGTCTTGGCCCGCGGCTCGATGACGATGCGGACGTCCTCGGTCGATTCGTCCCGCACGTCGGCGACGAGCGGCAGCTTTTTGTCATTGATGAGGTCGGCGAGCTTCTCGATCAGCCGCGACTTCTGCACCCCGTAGGGGATCTCGGTGATCACCACGGTCCAGCTGCGGGGGGCCTCCTCCTTGGTCCAGCGGGCGCGGACCCGGAAACTGCCGCGCCCGGTCCGGTAGGCCTCGGTGATCGCCGCCGGGCTCTCGACCAGGATGCCGCCGGTCGGAAAGTCCGGGCCCGGCACGAAGGTCACGAGCTGCTCGGCCCCCGCCTCGGGATGGGCGATGAGGTAGAGCGCGGCATCGCAGAGCTCGGCCAGGTTGTGGGGCGGGATCGAGGTCGCCATGCCGACCGCGATGCCCTGCGCCCCGTTGGCGAGCAGGTTCGGATAGGCGGCCGGCAGGACGATCGGCTCCTGCTTGTCGCCCGAGTAGTTGTCCCGGAAGTCGATCGCGTCCTCGTCGATGCCCTCCAGCAGGAGCTTGGCGATCGGGGTGAGGCGGGCCTCGGTGTAGCGGTAGGCGGCGGCCGGGTCGCCGTCGATGTTGCCGAAATTGCCCTGCCCGTCGACCAGCGGGTAGCGCGAGGAGAAGTCCTGGGCGAGGCGCACCAGGGCATCGTAGATGGCCTGGTCGCCGTGCGGGTGGAAGTCGCCCATGACGTCGCCGACGATCTTGGCGCTCTTCTTGAACGCCGTCGTGGGATCGAGCCGCAGCACCTGCATGCCGTAGAGGATGCGGCGGTGCACCGGCTTTAGGCCGTCGCGCGCATCGGGCAGCGCACGGCCCATGATGGTGGAGAGCGCGTAGGCGAGATAGCGCTCCTCGAGCGCCTCGCGCAGGTTGACGATGATCGGCTCGGCCGGGACCGGCGGCGGGAGCTGGGGGGGTTTGGCCATGGCGCCGTCTTAGCCGAACGCCTGCCGATTCGACAAAGCCGATCGTCGCCGAGCCGATGCCTGCCCCGCCGTTTCCGCTCGGCAGCCGCCGGCCTCTCCTGTAGAGGGGAGGTCACGAGTGGAAGGCAGGGCCGGACGCGAGGCTCGCGCGGCTCACGGCGGGGAGGAACCAGACCATGTTCATCGGCCTCGATATCGGCACGTCCAGCGTCAAGGCCGTGCTCACCGACCGCGAGGGCGCCATCGTCGGGCAGGCGGACGCCCCGCTGACCGTGTCGCGCCCGAAACCCGACTGGTCGGAGCAGGACCCCGAGCACTGGTGGGAGGCGACGCTAGCCGCGACGGACGCGCTGGCGGCCGCCTATCCCCGTGAGGTCGCGGCGACCGCCGGCCTCGGGCTCTCCGGCCAGATGCATGGGGCGACCCTGCTCGACCGGGACGGCGCCGTGCTGCGGCCGGGCATCCTGTGGAACGACGGCCGCTCGGCCCGGCAGGCCGAGGCGCTCGAAGCCGCCGTGCCCACCTTGCGGACCATCACGGGCAACCTCGCCTTCCCCGGCTTCACGGGCCCCAAGCTGCTGTGGGTGAAGGAGAACGAGCCCGCCCTGTTCGACCGGGTCGCGACCGTGCTGCTGCCCAAGGCCTATGTGCGCTACCGGCTCTGCGGCACCCTGGTCGAGGACATGTCGGATGCCTCCGGCACCCTGTGGCTCGACGTCGGCAAGCGCGACTGGTCGGACGTCATGCTGGCCGCGACCGGCCTCACGCGGGCGCACATGCCCCGCCTGGTCGAAGGCACCGAGCCGAGCGGCGAGCTTGCCCCCGCGCTCCGCCGCCGCTGGGGCATGACCGGCACCCCGGTGATCGCAGGCGGGGCGGGCGACAACGCCGCGGCGGCCGTGGGCCTTGGGGCCGTCAACCCGGGCGACGCCTTCCTGTCGCTCGGCACCTCCGGGGTGCTGTGGGTGACGACCGACAGGTTCCTGCCCAACCCCGCCTCGGCCGTGCATGCCTTCTGCCACGCGATCCCGCACACCTGGCACCAGATGGGCGTGATGCTGTCCGCCGCCTCCGCGTTCGGCTGGCTGTCGACGCTGCTGGGCGAGCGGGAAGCCGACCTGCTGGCCGCGGTGGGCGAGGTGGCCCCGGCCCCCTCCCCCGTGCTGTTCCTGCCCTACCTCTCCGGCGAGCGCACGCCCCACAACGATGTCGCGGCGCGCGGCGCCTTCGCGGGCCTGTCGCACGACACCGGCCGCGTCCAGCTCACCCAGGCCGTGCTGGAAGGCGTCGCCTTCGCCACGCGGGACAACCTCGCGGCCCTGAACGCCGCGGGCTCGAGCGTCGAGCACATCGCGCTCGTGGGCGGCGGCTCGCGGTCGCGGCTCTGGGCTGGCATCCTGGCCGACGTGCTCGGCGTGCCGGTCTTCCGCGTGCAGGGCGGGGAGGTCGGCGGCGCCCTCGGGGCGGCGCGACTCGGACGCATCGCGGCGACCGGCGAGGCGGTCGCGGCCGTGTGCCCGCCGCCGGTCCGCGCCGAGACCTTCGAGCCCGACGCCGGCCGTCGCGCCCGCTACGACGAGGCCTACGCGACGTGGCGGGGCTTCTATCCCGCGATCCGGACCATGCGGACCGGCCCCGCCTAGCCCTTGACCCGGAACAGCAGGACCGGTTCACCGCCCGTGCCGATCGGCTCCAGCCAGTCCGGCACGCGGCCTTCCATGAGGGCCGCCGCCAGGCCCTCGGGGTAACGCGCCACGTCCTCCGCCACCTCGTTCGAGGCGCGGCAGAGGGCGAGGAGGGTCGCGCGCGCCTCGGTGACGATCGCGCGGGCCTCGGCGGGCGGCGCCACGAAGGCAAGGAGCGCCGCGCGGTTGCCGAAGCTGTTGCGGTGGTAGGGCGCGGCGAGCACGGCATGGGAGGTCGCGGCCAGGATCGCCGACCCGGGGTCGATCGTGGACAGCACCAGCCCGGGCGGCAGCGCCGCAAGAGGCCCGTAGGCCGAGGGCAGGAAGCAGGAGGCGGGGTCGCCCGCGCCGGTCCGCGTCGCGACCGAGGCCGGCGAGAGGACGCGCGCCGCGGCGGTGGCCGCTACGCTCCAGGCGGCGCCGTTGCCCAGGAGGCCGACGACCGTCGCGGCCAGGAGGGCCGGCCGGCCGGGCGTCACGGCCAGCCGGTCGAAGCAGCGCAGGCTCGCCCAGGCGACGCCCGGCACCGCAAGGGCGCAGGCGGAGGCGGCCACCCGCACCTGGTAGGCGGTCCCCAGAACCCCGACAAGCGCGAGCAGCAGCAGCGCGGCCCAGGGCGCCCGCTGCGCCGGCGCGGCGGCGGCCAGGGCGCCGAGGGTCGCCGCGACCACGCAGGCGAGGGTCAGCGCCAGGGCAATGCCGGCGGCCGGATCGAGCGCGATGAGGCGGGCCAGCGGCAGCGCCTCGCCGACATCGGCGAGCCACCGCGTGCGGAGCAGCGGATCGACGCCCGCCATCGGGTCGTTCAGGCAGGCCGGGTAGGTGCAGGCCAGCGCGCCGAGAACAGCCAGTCCCGCCGCCGTCGCGGCGCCGGTCCGGACCCCGATGCCGGCGAGACGCGGCGTCGCGGCGGCCAGGAGCAGCGCAAGGGCGCCTCCGAGCCCGGCCGCGATCAGGTGGGCGGCCGAGAAGGCATCGCACGCGCCGGCCGTATAGGCCGCGGGCGGGACATCGAGCAGGAACACAAGGCCGGCGGACACGGCGAGCGCGCCGCCGAAGCCGCCGAGAAGCTGCGCGGCCGCCGGTCCCCGCACTGCCCAGGCGAGTGTCGCGACCGCGACCAGCCCGAGCGCGAAGGGCAGGTTCTGCAGCCCGACCCCGAGCGACACCGCCACGGCGGCCCCGGCGCCGGCTGCCGGCGCGACGCCGGCCCCGGGCCGGAGC
>CAXUMV010000115.1:366-643 GCA_964252065.1 uncultured Lichenihabitans sp. | reverse complement strand
CGACCGCGGCGGTGCCCTTCGCGCCGGAGGGCGCCCCGGGCCGGAGCGCCGCCACGGTCAGGCGCACGGCCAGGAGCAGCAAGGTGACCTGGACGCCGTGGTGGTGGATATGGCCGGGCACGAAATCGGCGAGGAGCTCCGCCGATCCCGCCATCAGCAGCGCCGCCGGCAGTATCGCGCGCGGCCCGGCCGTCGCGCGCACGATGGCGATGGTCAGGGCGAGCGCCGCCACGAAGAGGAGGCTGGGGGCGGCGAGCCGCATCGCGATCTCGGCCGT
>CAXUMV010000115.1:0-356 GCA_964252065.1 uncultured Lichenihabitans sp. | reverse complement strand
ATCGCGAAGGGATGGTCGGGCGACAGCCGGTGCGGCACGAGGTCGAACCAGCCCTGCCCCGCGGTGAAGTCACGGACCTCGACCGCCCGCATGGCGTCGTCGGGATTGAGGAACACGCCAGTCGCCACGACCTCGAGCGTCTTGGGCAGGGTCAGCAGCAGGGCAAGGACGCTGCCGGCCGCAAGAGCAACGCCCGGGCGCTGGCCGAGGGGGGGAGCGGCGCCGGGCAGGCTGGTCGTCATGAGGATCGGCGCGGGCCACGAGGGAGATGCGCCGCCAGCCCTACGGCGGGGCTTCGAGGTTTCCTCGAGCATCGGCCCGCGGGTCGAGGGCATCGTCAGAACATGAACAGCGAG
>CAXUMV010000114.1:4439-9250 GCA_964252065.1 uncultured Lichenihabitans sp. | reverse complement strand
AGAGCGGGTCGCCGGCCACAGTCAGCGGCCTCGCGCCGGCGGGCGGCAGCGGCCTCGCGCCAGCGGGCGGCAGCGGCCTCGCGCCAGCGGGCGGCAGCGGCCCCGCGCCGGCGGGCGGCGCGCCGCCACGGGCGACAGCCTGCGGCGGCTCGTCAGTTCGGGACCTGCGCGGGCTTGCTGGGATCGGCGACCGTGTTGGACGCCTTGGTGTTGCCGCGCAGAAGGTTGAGCGCGGTGATCAGCTGCTTGTCGTTCTTGTCGTCCGGCGGAACATAGGCCTGCGAGCCCTGCTTCTCGTCGTTCGCCGCCCCGTTCATCAGGTGACCCTTGAGCGAAGCTTCGCCCTTGGTGTCGTCCTTGCCCTTGAGCTCGTCCGGCACGTCCTCGAGCACCTGCACCTCGGGATCGATGCCCTTGGCCTGGATGGACCGGCCCGAGGGCGTGTAGTAGCGGGCCGTCGTCAGCCGCAGCGCGCCGTTCTCGCCGAGCGGGATGATGGTCTGCACGGAGCCCTTGCCGAACGAGCGCGTGCCGATGATGGTCGCGCGCTTGTGGTCCTGGAGGGCGCCGGCGACGATCTCGGAGGCGGAGGCCGAGCCCCCGTTGATCAGCACCACCAGCGGCTTGCCGCGGGACAGATCGCCGCCGGGCCGGGCCGTGTAGCGCTGGGTCTCGTCGGCGTTGCGGCCGCGCGTCGAGACGATCTCGCCCCGGTCGATGAAGGTGTTCGCCACCTCGATCGACTGGTCCAGCAGGCCGCCCGGGTTATTGCGCAGGTCGAGGATGTAGCCCTTGAACTTGTCGGACGGGATGTCGGCCTGGAACTTCTGCATCGCGGCCTTCAGCCCGTCGAAGGTCTGCTCGTTGAACTGAGTGATGCGGACGTAGCCGACATCGTCCTTGATCTCGTTCTTGACGGACTTGATGGTGATGACGGCGCGGGTCAGCTTGTAGTCGGCCGGCTCCTTGTCCTTGGCGCGCTGGATCTTCAGCACCACGGCGGTGCCGACCGCGCCGCGCATCTTGTCGACCGCCTGGTTGAGCGTGAGGCCCGACACGGCGTCCCCGTCGATGGCGACGATGAGGTCGCCCGACAGGATGCCCGCCTTGGAGGCCGGCGTGTCGTCGATGGGCGTCACCACCTTGATGTTGCCGTCCTCCTGCGTGACCTCGATGCCGAGGCCGCCGAACTCGCCGCGCGTCTGCACCTGCATGTCGCGGTAGCTCTTGGCATCCATGTAGCTCGAGTGCGGATCGAGCGAGGACAGCATGCCGTTGATGGCCGCCTCGACGAGTTTGCTCTCGTCGGGCTTTTCGACGTAGTCGGTCCTGATCTTCTCGAAGACGTCGCCGAACAGGTTGAGGTCACGGTAGGTGTCCGACGCAGCGGCGCTGGCGGGACTGCTCGCGATCAGGCTAGTCTGGTAGACGGCCGTGGTCGTCGCTGCGCCCAGAACGGCCCCCGCGACCATCAAAGAAAGCTTTCGCATCATCCACGAACCTTTTCCAACTCGGCCTTCGCCCACCAGGGGGTCGGATCGATCGCCGTTCCGTCTTTTCGGAATTCAACATAAAGAATGGGCTCGGCCGCGCCAAGCGCGATAGCCGCGGCCGTGCGCACGGAGCCGTCGCCCATCGTCGCAACCGGCTCGCCCGCCAGCACGAACTGCCCCGGCGCCACATCGACCGACGCCATGCCGGCGAGCACGATATAGTAGTCGTTGCCGGCGTTCAGGATGAGAATCTTGCCGTAGCTGCGATAGGGCCCGGAAAACGCCACCCAGCCGTCGGCGGGCGCCGATACCACGGCCTGCGGCCGGGTCGCCAGCGAGAGACCCTTCTCGGTGCCGCCGAACTCGTCGGCGCTGCCATAGGCCTTGACCACGTGCCCGGTCGCCGGAAAGCTCAGCATCGCCTTGGCATCGGCGAAACCGATCGCCGGGGCGAGGCGCGCGGGGTCGCGGAAGGGGCCGGCGGCCACCCGCTGGCGCACGCTGTCGGCGTCGGCCTCCGCCAGGCGCCGGCGGTCCTCGTCGGCGCTGCGGGCCGCGTCCCCGGCGCGCCGGGCCGAGGCGATGTCGCCCTCCATGCGGGCGATGAGGTCCTTGAGGCTCGCGGCCTTCTGGGCAAGCTCGGCGGCGCGGCCCCGCTCGGTGCCGAGCGCCGCCTCGAGGTCCGATTGCGCGCTCTGCCGGGCGGCCACCAGGGCATCGAGCCGCTGCTGCTCGGCCGTGAGCCCGGCGAGCTCGCCCTTGAGGGCGTCCCGCTCGGCGGCGATCGACTGCCGGAGACGCCTGAGCTCGGCGAGGTCGGAGGCCAGCGCCTCGGCTTGGCCGCGCAGCTCCGGCAGCACGGCGCCGAGCAGCATCGAGGTGCGGATGGCCGCCAGGATGTCGTCGGGGCCGACCAGCAGCGCGGGCGGCGGCTTGCGGCCCATCCGCTGGAGGGAGGCCAGCACCTCGGCCAGCAGGCCGCGCCGGGCCTGGAGGGACTGCCCGATCGCCTCCTGACTGTCGGTCATGGTGGCGAGCCGCGCCTCGATGGCGGCGGCCTTGCCCTCGTCGTCGTGGACGCGGGTCGTCGCCTCGATCAGCGCGGCATTGAGGCGGACGCGGTCGGTGCGGATCGATTCGATGTCGTCGACGAGCTTGCGGCGCTCGGCCTCCGATTCGAGCAGGCTGGATTGAACGCCGCCGAGTTCCTGGCGCTGCGCCGCAAGGCCGCCGTCGCCCGGAGGCGGGCCCGTGGCCGGCAGCGGGTCGGCGCAGGCGGACGCGGCCGCGAGCGCGAGACCCAGGGCCCCGAGCAGCCGTCCGAGATCGGAGCTCCACCCCTGCCCCAAGCCACCCCCTGCCGCATGCGCGTCAGGCCGCCCGATTCGGGCCGCCCGCTACACCGTCCTCGATCGGACCGGATTGGGTCGCCACCATGGCGGCCCGCACGAGGGTTCAGGGCTGTTGCAGACCCGTCACAACAGAGGGTCGAGAATGAACGGCTCGTGCGGCGGGGTGATCGGCACCGCCTTGGGCCGCCGCATCACCAGCGCATCGTCGGACCTGCCGGTGGTGGCCGGCGCGCCCGGGTCGAGCGCCGGCTCGAGGCCGCCGCGCCGCCCGCATCCGGCCAGCCCCGTGGCGAGAACCGCCACCGCCAGCACGCGTGAGATCCATCGTCCGCAAGGCGGGAGACAGGGCCCGACAGGGCGGATGAGAGAACTCACGAGATCGAGGACTCCCCTCATCCGGCCGTTGGCCACCTTCTCCCGCAGCGCGGGAGAAGGAGCACGCCTCCATAGCACGAGCGCGCCCGCGCGCGTAAGCTGCCGCCCGACATGCCCGCCATCGGCTCGCCCACGCTCGACCAGCTGCGCGTCTTCCTCGCCATCGTCGAGACCGGCAGCTTCTCGGCGGCCGCGCGGAAGCTCAACCGGCAGCAGTCGGTCGTGAGCTACACGGTCGCCAATCTCGAGGCGCAGCTCGGCGGGCTCGTGCTGTTCGAGCGCAAGGCCCATCGGCCGCGGCTGACCGAAGCCGGCCAGGCGATGCTCGGCGACGCCCGGCGCCTCGCCCTCGGCATGGATGCCCTGCAGTCCCGCGCCCGCGGGATGCTGGCGGGACTGGAGCCCGAGGTCGCGGTGGCGGTCGACGTCATGCTGCCGACGCAGCGGCTGGTCGCGGCCCTCGCGGCCTTCCGCGAGAGCTTCCCGACCGTCACGCTGCGGCTCTACGTCGAGGCGCTGGGCTCGGTCGCCAAGCTCGTGCTCGATCGGACCTGCAGCATCGGCCTCAGCGGCCCGATGATCACCCCGCGCGACGACCTCGACCAGCAGGCGGTCGGCTACGTGACCATGGTGGCGGTGGCCGCCCCCGACCATCCGCTGGCCGTCCAGCCCGCGCCGCTCCCCTCGGCGGCGCTGCGCGAGCACGTGCAGCTCGTGCTGACCGACCGCTCGGACCTGACCCGGGGGCGCGATTTCGCGGTGGGGAGCCCGCAGACGTGGCGGCTGGCCGATCTCGGCGCCAAGCACGCGCTGCTCCGCCAGGGGCTCGGATGGGGCAACATGCCGGCCCCGATGGTCCGCGACGATTTCGAGACCGGCCGGCTGAAGCAGCTGATGCTGTCGGACCGTGCCCCGCACCGCTACATGCTGACGGCCATGCGCCGCAACGACGATCCGCCCGGGCCGGCCGGCGCATGGCTGCTCCGTGCGCTGTCGGGCGCCTCGCCGGACGAGGATCTGGGGGCCGAGTGACGGGCCGCCTCAGGCGAGGCGCCGGAGCCAGGCCTCGGCCTGCGCCCGCACGTTGGCGGGCGCTGTTCCCCCATAGCTGGTGCGGCTCGCCACGGACTGCCGCACGCCGAGCACATCCAGGACCTCCGCCGTGATGGCGGGCTCGACGGCCTGCATCGCGCTCAGATCCAGGGCCTCCAAGGCCACACCCTGCTCCGCCGCCAGCGCCACGATCCGCCCCGTCACGTGATGGGCCTTGCGGAACGGCAGGCCGAGGCGGCGCACCAGCCAATCGGCGAGATCGGTCGCGGTGGCGTAGCCGGCCCCCGCCGCGGCCTCCATGCGGGCGAGGTCGGGCGCAAGGTCGCGCACCATGCCGGCCGTCGCCGCGACGCACAGCACGAGCGCATCGAGCGCGTCGAAGGCCGCCTCCTTGTCCTCCTGCATGTCCTTGGAATAAGCCAGCGGTAGGCCCTTCATCACGACCAGGAGGCCGGTCAGCGCGCCGATCACCCGGCCCGCCTTGCCGCGCACGAGCTCGGCCGCATCCGGGTTGCGCTTCTGCGGCATGATGGAGGAG
>CAXUMV010000114.1:0-4429 GCA_964252065.1 uncultured Lichenihabitans sp. | reverse complement strand
TTGGCGGTCGGCCGGTCGAAGCCGAGCGCCGCCGCCGTCATGGCGCGGTCGATCGCAAAGGAGGTGCCGGCGAGCGCCGCCGCGCCCAGCGGGCACTCGTTGAGCCGCACGCGCGCGTCGCCGAAGCGCCCGCGGTCGCGGCCGATCATCTCCGCATAGGCCAGGAGATGGTGGCCGAAGGTCACGGGCTGGGCGGACTGCAGGTGGGTGAAGCCGGGCATCACCGCGTCCGCATGGGCCAGCGCCTTTTCGGCCAGCGCGTGCTGCAGGTCCTTGAGGCCGGCGTCGAGCGCGTCCAGCGTGTCGCGCACCCAGAGCTTGAAGTCGGTCGCCACCTGGTCGTTGCGCGAGCGGGCGGTGTGCAGGCGGCCGGCCGGCTCGCCGATCAGCGCGGCGAGGCGGCTCTCCACGTTCATGTGGATGTCCTCGAGCGCGCGGTCGAAGGTGAAGCGCCCCTCGGCGATCTCGGCCGCGACCGCGTCGAGGCCCGCCGCGATGGCCGCGGCATCGGCCGCCGAAATGATGCCTTGTTTGGCGAGCATGGCCGCATGGGCCTGGGATCCGGCGATATCCTGGGCGGCAAGGCGGTAGTCGAAGCCGATCGAGGCGTTGATCTCCTCCATGATGGCGCCCGGTCCGCCGGCGAACCGGCCGCCCCACATCGCGTTGCTCATGCGTTCGCCCTTGGACCTTGCATCATGACCGTACAGGACAGCCGGGCCGGGCCGCCGCCCCGGGGACCAAGCCGCCCGGTCAGGATCGTGGCGCTGGCCGGCCCTCTCGCGCTGCTGGCGGTGCTCGGCGTCCTATATGCGGCGGGCGACTTCGGCAAGGCGGCCTCCGCGGCGTGCCCGGGGAGCGCGGCCACCGCCGCACGGCTCGATCCCCTGGTGCACGGGGAGGTCGCGGCGGTCGGCCTCGCCCGCGCCGGCAAGCTCGCGCCCGACCTTGCCTTCAACGGCCCGGACGGCGCCCCCAAGAGGCTCGCCGACTTCCGGGGCCAGACGGTGCTGGTCAATCTCTGGGCCACCTGGTGCGTGCCGTGCCGCAAGGAGATGCCCTCGCTCGACCGGTTGCAGGCCAAGCTGGGCGGCCCCGACTTCCAGGTGGTGGCGGTGAACGTCGATACGGCCAAGCTCGAGCGGCCGAAGCAGTTCCTCGCCGAAGCCGGCGTGACGCTGCCGCTCTACACCGATCCGACCGCCGACGTGCTCCAGGTGCTCCGCCGCGACGGCAACGCGCTCGGCCTCCCCACCACGGTGCTGGTCGACCGCCAGGGCTGCGAGATCGGCACCCTGGCAGGGCCGGCGGCCTGGGACTCGGCGGACGCCGAAAAGCTGATCGAGGCTGCAAAAAGAACGTGAGTTATGCCCTTCTCCCGCTGTGCGGGAGAAGGTGCCCGACAGGGCGGATGAGGGGATCCGCAGGCCGAGAGTCCCCTCATCCGTCACGGCTTCGCCGTGCCACCTTCTCCCGCGGGCGGGAGAAGGGAAGCCTCTCAGGCGGCGGTCTGCTTGACCGGGATGCCGGCGCCTTCGAGGTGGGTCTGCAGCTCGCCCGCCTGGAACATCTCGCGGACGATGTCGCAGCCGCCCACGAACTCGCCCTTGATGTAGAGCTGCGGGACCGTCGGCCAGTTCGAGTAGTCCTTGATAGCCTGCCGCATCGCGGGGTCGGCCAGCACGTTGACCGGCTTGTAGGACACCCCGAGGTAATCGAGGATCTGCACCACCTGGCCCGAGAAGCCGCATTGCGGCATCTGCGGCGTGCCCTTCATGAACAGCACGATGTCGTTAGACTTGATGTCGCTGTCGATCTGGGTGGCGATGTCGGACATGGATGATCTCCAAACGCGTGAGGCCGCAAGGCGGGTCAGGCGCCGAATATAGGCGAGGGTGCGCCGATGCGCTACTCGGCGGCGGTCTGCAGCGCGAGGGCGTGCAGCACCCCGCCCATCTGCCCCTGCAGGGCGTCGTAGACGATCTTGTGCTGCTGCACCCGCGTCTTGCCCTTGAAGGACGGGGACACGACGGTCGCGGCGTAGTGGTCGCCGTCGCCCGCAAGATCGCGAATCTCCACCGTCGCGTCCGGCAGGGCGGCCTTGATCAGGCGCTCGATCTCAGCGGCCGGCATCGCCATCGGGCAGCTCCTGCGTTTGAAGGGCGGCATCCATCCGGGCCCGGACCTGCGTGGCGGACTCGGCGCAGGAGAGGCTCGCCCCGCCGGACAGCAGCACGTTGCATTTCTGCGGCTCGAGGTACTGCACGGCGATCACCTCACCGGCGCGCACGTAGCTCGCGCCCCCCAAGGCGCGGATTTCGATAAAGGCGCTCACAGCGGCCGCTCCATGAAGGCGGGAAGGAAGCGCTCATGCGCCTCCTTCAACCGCGCGACCAGGATGGGCGGGGCGCCGGGCAGGGTCAAGGCGTCGCCTTCGGTGACCCCGATGCGCGCGAGCGGCACGCCCGCGGCCGCCGCCGCCGCCTCGGCCTCGCCGACCCGCTCGGGCGGCACCGCCAGGAGATACCGGCCCTGGTCCTCGCCGAACAGGAAGCCGTGCAGCGGGCCCACCCCGGCCGGCGCAGTGACGCGGGCGCCAAACCCCGAGCGCATCGCCATCTCGGCGACCGCGACCGCGAGGCCCCCGTCCGAGAGGTCGTGCACGGCGGTCGTGACGCCGTCGCGGATGAGGGCGCGGACGACGTCGCCGTTGGCGCGCTCCGCCGCAAGGTCGACCGGCGGAGGGACGCCCTCGGCCCGGCCGCAGACGTCGCGCAGGTAGACCGACTGGCCGAGCCAGCCCCGGGTCGCCCCGACCAGCAGCAGCACGTCGCCGGCCCCGGCGAATCGCGAGGCCGCGATGCGGCTCACGTCCGGCACGAGCCCGACGCCCCCGATGGTGGGCGTCGGCAGGATGCCCTGCCCCGATGTCTCGTTGTACAGCGACACGTTGCCGGACACGATCGGGAAGGCAAGCGCGGCCGCGGCCTCCCCGATGCCGCGGATGCAGCCGACGAGCTCGCCCATAGCGCCCGGCTTCTCCGGATTGCCGAAATTGAGGTTGTCGGTCAGCGCGAGCGGGGTGGCGCCCACCGCGGTCAGGTTGCGCCACGCCTCGGCCACGGCCTGCCGGCCGCCCTGGACGGGGTCGGCCCGGCAGTAGCGGGGCGTGACGTCGGTGGTCAGCGCGAGCCCCTTGGGGCCGTCCTCGATGCGGACGATGGCCGCGTCGCCCCCGGGCCCCGCGACCGTGTTGCCGCCGATCAGGTGGTCGTACTGCTCGTAGACCCAGCGCTTCGCGCAGAGGTCGGGCGAGCCGACCAGGGCGAGAAGCGCGGCCGCATGGTCGATGGGCGCGGAGACGGCCGCGGCGTCGAGGACCGGCAGGGACGGCGCCGGCTCGTGAGGCCGGTCATACAGCGGGGCCTGGTCGCCGAGCTCCTTGATCGGCAGGTCGGCCTTGACCGCGCCGCCGTGCCTGACCACGAAGCGCAGCGTGTCCGTGGTGTGCCCGATCACCGCGAAGTCGAGGCCCCACTTGACGAACACGGCTTCGGCGGCGGCGCGCTTGTCGGGGTGGAGCACCATCAGCATGCGCTCCTGGCTCTCGGAGAGCATCATCTCGTAGGCCGTCATGCCGGTCTCGCGGCACGGCACGCGGTCGAGGTCGAGCTCGATGCCGAGGTCGCCCTTGGCCCCCATCTCGACCGCCGAGGAGGTGAGGCCCGCCGCGCCCATGTCCTGGATGGCGATCACCGCCCCGGTCCGCATCAGCTCGAGGCAGGCCTCCAGCAGGAGCTTCTCGGCGAAGGGATCGCCGACCTGGACGGTGGGCCGCTTCTCCTGCGCGTCCGCCTCGAAGGCGGCCGACGCCATGGCGGCGCCCCCGATGCCGTCGCGCCCGGTCTTGGAGCCGAGATAGACGATCGGGTTCCCGATCCCCGTGGCCTTGGCGGTGAAGATCGCGTCCGTCCGGGCGAGGCCGACCGCCATGGCGTTGACCAGGATGTTGCCGTTGTAGCTCGCATCGAAGGCGACCGAGCCGCCCACCGTCGGCACTCCGAAGGCGTTGCCGTAGCCCCCGATGCCCGCCACGACCCCCGCCAGGAGATGCCGGGTCCTGGGATGCTCGGGCGCCCCGAAGCGCAGCACGTCGAGGCAGGCGATCGGCCGCGCCCCCATGGTGAAGACGTCGCGCAGGATGCCGCCGACCCCGGTCGCGGCGCCCTGGTAGGGCTCGATGTACGATGGATGGTTGTGGCTCTCCATCTTGAAGATCGCGGCCTGGCCGTCACCGATATCGACCACGCCGGCATTCTCGCCGGGGCCACAGATGACCTGCGGCCCGGTAGTGGGCAGCTTCTTCAGGTGGATGCGCGAGGATTTGTACGAGCAATGCTCGGACCACATCACCGAGAAGATGCCGAGC
>CAXUMV010000113.1:0-9256 GCA_964252065.1 uncultured Lichenihabitans sp. | reverse complement strand
GCAGCCTGCGCTTCGCGTTCCTGCCCGAGGGCCAGGACCCCGACGACCTCGCCAATGCCGGCGGCGCCGCGGCGGTCGCCGCGGTTCTGGGCCAGGCGCGTCCGCTCGCCGACATGCTGTTCTCCCGCGAGGCGGAGCGGGAACCGCTCGACACGCCCGAGCGCCGGGCCGGCTTCGAGAAGCGTCTGCGGGCGCTGGTGGGCGACATCAAGGACGAGGCGGTGCGCCGCCATTACGGCTCGGAGATGCAGAACCGCCTGCGATCCCTGTTCGAGACGGACCGCTGGGCCGGCCGCGGCGGCGGCCCGCGCCGCACCACCCGCCCCCCCTTGCGCGGCCGTGGCCTCTGGATGCCCGAGCCGCCCCGCGGCTACGCCGAGGCGCCCCTGCCCGGCCTCAGCGCGAGCCTGGGGGCGAGCCGGCCGTTCGCGGCCGCCGCCCTGCCGCCGCGCGAGGTCTTCATGGTGGCGCTCGTGCTCAACCATCCGGTGCTGCTCGACCAGCATGCCGAGGACCTGGCGCACCTCGATTTCATGAGCCCGGACGCCGCCCGGCTGCGCGACGGCCTGCTCGTCTGCCTGGGCGAGCACCCGCACGATGCCGACGAGCTCGCCGCGGCGCTGGACGCCGCGGGCTTCGAGAAGCTGCGCCGCCGAATCCTCTCGGTCGCGGAGCGCCTGCCCCACTGGTCCCTCAGACAGGACACCGACGCGGACGACGCGGACCAAGAATTACGCCAGGCCATGGCCTTGCATCGAAAGGCGGGCGCTTTAAATACGGCTCTCAGGGTCGCCGAAGCGGCGTTCGGCCGGGAACCCAGCGAGCATCATTTCGCTTCCCTACAGGATGCTCGCGACAGACTGTCGGCGTTCGAGGGAACCGAGGCTACCCTCGAGGGCTTCGGTGCAGCGTCGGGGCGCAGCGAGGCGGACGTCTGAAGACGCGAAGGCCATCGAGTGGCACTCGCATGGTGAACAGACCCTTAACGACCTTGGGGGTAGGGTCGGGCGAGGGTATCGCTGCCCGGGAATGATCGGCCGGTCGGAACGACAGAGGCTTCGCACATTCTGGGCGGGAGCGGTATGGAGCGGAAAAGCATGGCGAAGAAGGACGACGACAAGGCCGAGGGAGAAGTGACGGCAACCGAGCAGACCACCGACAGTCCGTTGCTCGACCTTTCCGATGCCGCCGTCAAGCGCATGATCAAGCTCGCCAAGCGGCGCGGGTTCGTGACGCATGACGAGCTGAACGCGGTGCTGCCGTCCGAGGAGGTGACCTCCGACCAGATCGAGGACATCTACGCGATGCTCAGCGAGATGGGCATCAGCGTCGTCGAGAGCGAGGAAGCCGAAGAGGGAAGCGAGAAGGCCGAGGAGCCGGCCGCGGACGAGGACGAGCCGAGCGAAGGCGGCGAGGTCGTCGAGGCCAGTCCCCGCGCGAGCGCCGTGGCGACCCGCGCCAGCGAACCCGCCGACCGCACGGACGATCCCGTCCGCATGTATCTGCGTGAGATGGGCTCGGTGGAGCTCCTGTCCCGCGAAGGCGAGATCGCGATCGCCAAGCGCATCGAGGCCGGCCGCGAGGCCATGATCGCGGGGCTCTGCGAGAGCCCGCTCACCTTCCAGGCCATCATCATCTGGCGCGACGAACTGAACGACGCCAAGGTCCTGCTGCGCGAGATCATCGATCTCGAGGCGACCTATGCGGGTCCGGACGGCAAGAACACCGCCAAGGTGGACATGACGGCCCCGGAGAACGAGCTGCCGGCCGGCGCCGCGCCGGCGACCGCGCCGCGCAACCCGCCGCCGGGCCTCGACGCGGACATCCCGATCCCGGAGGACAATTTCGAGGACGAGGACGACATGGAGAACTCCATGTCGCTCTCGGCCATGGAAGCCGAGCTCAAGCCCAAGGTGCTCGAGACCTTCGACCGCATCGCCGACGCCTACAAGAAGCTGCGCCGCCTGCAGGACCAGGACATCGAGAACCGGCTGCGCAGCGAGACGCTGTCGCCCTCCCAGGAGCGCAAGTACAAGCAGCTCAAGAAAGAGGTCGTCACCGACGTCAAGTCGCTGTCCCTCAACCAGAACCGCATCGACGCCCTGGTCGAGCAGCTCTACGATATCAACAAGAAGCTGATCGGCCATGAGGTGAAGCTCATGCGCCTCGCCGAGTCCGCCGGCGTCGGGCGGGACGACTTCCTGCGCAACTACCAGAACTCCGAGCTCGACCCGAAATGGGTGCTGCGCGTGTCCAAGCTCGGCACGCGCGGGTGGAAGGATTTCGTCGGGCGCGAGAAGGACGGCATCCACCAGCTGCGGGCGGAGATCCACGGCCTGTCGAGCGAGACTGGGCTCGAGATCCAGGAGTTCCGCAAGATCGTCCAGATGGTGCAGAAGGGCGAGCGGGAAGCCCGGCAGGCCAAGAAGGAGATGGTGGAAGCCAACCTCCGCCTCGTGATCTCGATCGCCAAGAAATACACCAACCGCGGGCTGCAGTTCCTCGATCTCATCCAGGAAGGCAACATCGGCCTCATGAAGGCGGTCGACAAGTTCGAGTACCGGCGCGGCTACAAGTTCTCGACCTATGCCACCTGGTGGATTCGGCAGGCCATCACCCGCTCGATCGCCGACCAGGCGCGCACGATCCGCATCCCGGTCCACATGATCGAGACGATCAACAAGATCGTGCGGACGAGCCGGCAGATGCTGAACGAGATCGGCCGCGAGCCCACTCCGGAGGAGCTGGCCGAGAAGCTGGCCATGCCGCTCGAGAAGGTGCGCAAGGTCCTCAAGATCGCCAAGGAGCCGATCAGCCTCGAGACGCCCATCGGCGACGAGGAGGACAGCCACCTCGGCGACTTCATCGAGGACAAGAACGCTATCCTGCCGATCGATGCGGCGATCCAGAGCAACCTGCGCGAGACGACGACGCGGGTGCTCGCCTCCCTCACCCCGCGCGAGGAGCGCGTGCTGCGGATGCGCTTCGGGATCGGGATGAACACCGACCATACGCTCGAGGAGGTCGGCCAGCAGTTCTCGGTCACGCGCGAGCGCATCCGCCAGATCGAGGCCAAGGCGCTGCGCAAGCTGAAGCACCCCAGCCGGTCGCGCAAGCTGCGCAGCTTCCTGGACAATTGAGGCGAGTCGTCGCGTCGCCGGCGGCTCGGGAGGAGCGCTGATGTCCTTCTTGTCTCGCCTGTTCGGCGCCAAGCCGGCCCCCTCGGCCGCGCCCGCCGAAGGGAAGGTCACCGGGGAGCTCGAGCACAAGGGTTTTGTGGTGCGCGCGGTGCCGTTCAGGCAGAACGGGCAGTTCCAGACCGCCGGCACGATCGAGAAGGAGATCGGCGGCGTGCTCAAGGTCCACCGCTTCGTGCGGGCGGACCGCAGCACGGCCGTCGAGGAAGTCACGGATCTCGCCCTTGCCAAGGGCCGGCTCATCATCGACGAGCAGGGCGAGAGCCTGTTCGAGTGAGCGACTGGGACGCGGCGCTGTACCGGCAGTTCGAGCGCGAACGGACCCGGCCCGCCGCCGACCTCCTGGCCCAGGTTCCGGACGTTCGGCCGCGCCACATCGTCGATCTCGGCTGCGGTCCGGGCAATTCGACCGAACTGCTCGTCCACCGCTTCCCCGACGCCGTCGTGACCGGCATCGACCTGTCGGAGGCCATGCTGGCCAGCGCGCGGGAGCGGCTGCCGCGTTGCCGCTTTGAGGCGGCCGATCTCGCGACCTGGCGCCCGGACGTGGCGCCCGACCTCATCTTCGCCAATGCGTCGCTGCATTGGGTTCCCGACCACGCCTCCCTGTTGCCCCGCCTCCTCGACCAGCTCGCGCCGGGCGGCGTCCTGGCGATCCAGATGCCGGACAACCGCGACGAGCCCTCCCACGCGGCGATGCGGCAGACGGCCTCGGAAGAACCCTGGGCGGCATTCATCCTTGCAAGCACCGTCGCGCGGCCCGGCATCTTAGCCCTCGCCGCCTCCTACGACCTGCTTGCGCCCAAAAGCCGAAGCCTCGATATCTGGCGGACCACCTACCAGCACCCGATGGCCTCCGCCGCCGCCATCGTGACCTGGGTCCGCTCGACCGGCCTGCGGCCCTTTCTCGACGCGCTGCCCGAGGACCATCGCCCCGGCTTTCTGGCCCGCTACGAGACCCTCATCGAGGCCGCCTATCCGCCCCGAGCCGGTGGGAAACGCTTGCTCGCATTCCCCCGACTGTTCATCATGGCACACGCTTAGCCTGTGGTTGGTGCTGCGGGAGCTGATCGGTAGACGCACAGTGTTGACTAAACTAAAGATTAACGACTTCAAGCGTTTGCAGGAGTGTGAGTTCGACCTCGGCGATGTGGTCGTCTTCGTTGGCCCAAATAATTCAGGAAAGACGTCAGCGCTTCAGTCCCTCCTCCTGTGGTCGGCGGGGGTCAAGGAGTGGGTCAAGCAGCGCGGGTCCAGCGTTCCCATCGAGCGGCCCGGGATCACCATGTCACGTCTGGCCCTTACGCAGATACCGCTTCGCCATTCCAAGCATCTCTGGCGCGACCTCCATGTGACCGACAACGCCAGGGTCGACGGAGAGCCCTCCACCAAACCGATTTTCCTCGACATTGCCGTCTGTGGCGAGGACGCGAGAACGCCTTGGACCTGTGGTTTCGAGTTCTACTACGCAAACCCAGAGTCGTTTTATTGCCGTCCGCTTCGAACCGGCGGCTCGATGATGGTTCCTGAACAAGCGCCGAAGACCAATGTCGCCCTGCTTCCGCCTTTGTCGGGACTTTCTCCCGAAGAGCCCGAGTTGCAACTCGGTCGGATTAACGTGCTCCTGGGTCAGGGCCGGTCGGGCGAAATCCTGCGAAACATGTGCCTACGCGTCGAAGAGAAATTTCCCGACAGCTGGGAGGCGATCACGCGTGCGATGCGAGACATGTTTTCGGTGGAGCTGAAGAACCCCGTTCGGGACACGGCCCGCGGCATCGTCGAACTCGCCTATCGCGAGCACGGCGTCGACCTCGACATCACAAGCGCCGGTCGCGGCCTTCAGCAGGTTCTGCTTTTGCTGGCTCATATGCACGGCAACCCGGGCGCGGTGCTGCTGCTCGATGAGCCGGACGCTCATCTTGAAGTCATCCGGCAGCGGCAGATCTACTCGACACTCGCGGACCTCGCCAGGTCGTCGCGCAGTCAGATCATCGTCGCCAGCCATTCAGAGATAGTGCTCCAGGAATCGACGGATCGCGACGTCGTCATCAGTTTCGTCGGCCGACCCCGCCGGGTCGATGACCGCGGTTCACAGGTTCTCAAGGCTTTGAAAGAGATTCGGGCCGAGGATTATTATCAGGCCGAACGGAAAGGCTTTGTTCTTTACCTCGAAGGCTCCACAGATCTGGCAATTCTACGAAGCGTTGCATCTCTGATTGACCATCCTGCTTCCACTCTTCTAGCAGAACCATTCGTCGTATATGTCGCGAACCAACCGACCAAGGCATCGGAGCATTTCCATGGCCTGAGGCAAGCAAAGCCCGACTTGAAATCTTTCGCTCTGTTCGACTCGCTCGGCAAACCTGGACTTCCGGACGGCTTCAATCTCCCGAACCGTATCTGGCGTCGACGAGAAATCGAGAACTACATCGCCTCCCCCGACATTCTCATGCGTTTCGCTAGCGAAGTGGAAGGAGACGATCTGGTGTCCCGCGCCCAACGCTCCTCTCAAGTCGATGCGATGAAAGCCTCGATCATGCAGGTCGAAGCAGCATTCCGAAGCCTCCGGCGTGAGGCCTGGAGTGAGGCCGAGAAGTTGTCTGACGATGTCCTCGCTCCCATCTTCGAAAACTACTACGAGAAGCTCGGTCGAGATAACCGAATGGCGAAGACGAATTACCACGTCCTCGTGTCTGCGATGACCCAGGCAGACGTTTCTCAAGAATTTCGCTCTGTCCTTGACGATATCGCTGCCAGTGGCCCCGCTTAAGCGGCGCTACGGGTTGGTGGGATCGGGCGATCCGGAGTGGGCGCCGCCGGTCGGATTTTTTTGCGCGTCTTCGGTGAGATCCGCATTGCGCTTCTGACGGCGTTCGAGATGCGCGCCGGCCGGCGCCTTGCCAACGTCGCGGGTGTGGTCGTCCGCTTTCGGCGTTCCGGCATCGGGAGCCTTTTCGAGGGGCGCGCGGTCCTGCATGGTCGTCTCCTATCCTGCGATGCCAACGTTCCCGTGCGATGGCTGGTTCATCGCGAGGGGCGAGCCTCGACAGCCGGACGCCTCGCATGCCATGCAGGCCGGGAACCCGAAGGACGGTGGGATGGCGACTGGCACCCAGGATTATGTCGGCGACCCGCGCAACGACACCGTCCTGATCTCGGTCAACGGCGCCCTAGTGACGCGCGATAAGGCGGTCGTGTCGGTGTTCGACTCAGGGTTCGTGCTCGGCGACGGCGTCTGGGAAGGCCTGCGGCTGATCGACGGCCGGCTCGCGTTCCTCGACGCCCATCTCGATCGCCTCTATGACGGCGCCGCCATGCTGATGATCGACATCGGCCTCACGCGCGAGGCGCTGGTCGCGCGGCTCTTCGACTGCCTGGACGCCAATGCCATGGGCGACGGCGTGCACCTCCGCCTCATGGTCACGCGCGGGCGCAAGCGCTCGCCCTACCAGGATCCGCGCCTCACCGAGGGACCCGCCACGGTGGTGATCATCCCGGAGTGGAAGGCGCCGCGCCCCGACATGCTGGCGCGGGGCATCTCGCTGTTCACGACCCACGTGCGGCGGACGGGGCCGGCGGACCAGGACCCGCATCTCAACTCCCACTCCAAGCTCAACGACATCCTGGCCTGCATCCAAGCCATGAACGCAGGCGCGGACGAGGCGCTGATGCTCGACGACCGCGGGTTCGTGGCGACCTGCAACTCGACGCATTTCTTCATCGTCCGCCAGGGCGAACTCTGGACGTCGGCCGGCGGCTTCTGCCTGCGCGGCATCACGCGGGGCGCGGTGCTGCGGGCGGCACGGGCCGGCGGCATCGCGGCTTTCGAGAAGGACTTCTCGCTGTTCGACGTCTATGCCGCCGAGGAGGCGTTCGTGACCGGCACCTTCGCGGGTCTCACGCCCGTCCGGATCGTGGATGGGCGGGCCCTGCCGGCCAGCGGGGTCGCGGGCGACGCCTCCGGGCCGGTGACCCGCCGCCTGCGGGAGCTCTACCTCGCCGTCCGGGACGAGGAGGCGCGCGGACGCGAGGGCCGGGCATGAGCCGCGACGGGACGGTGCGGATCGCCATGTGGTCGGGGCCGCGCAACATCTCGACCACGATGATGCGCAGCTTCGGCAACCGCCCCGACACGGCCGTCAGCGACGAGCCCTTCTATGCCGCCTATCTGGCGGCGACCGGGCTCGATCATCCCATGCGGGCCGCCATCCTGGCCGCGCAGCCGCAGGACTGGGCATCGGTTGCCGCAACCCTGATCGGGCCGGCCCCGCAGGGCCGCGCGGTGTGGTACCAGAAGCACATGGCCCATCACGTGGTGCCGGGCTTCGGCCGCAGCTGGATGGAGGCCGTGACCAACGCCTTCCTGATCCGCGCGCCCGAGGCGGTGCTCGCCTCCTACCTCGTGAAGCGGGGCACCGCGACGCTGGACGACATCGGGCTCGAGGCGCAGCTCGACCTCTTCGAGCGCGTCGCGGACCGGACCGGCACGGCCCCCGCGGTGCTCGAAGCGCAGGACGTGCTGAGACAGCCCGCCGCGATGCTGGAGGCGCTCTGCCGGCACTGCGGCATCGGCTTCGAGCCGGCCATGCTGGCCTGGCCGGCCGGCCGCCGCGCGTCGGACGGGGTCTGGGCACCGGCGTGGTACGACAAGGTCGAGGCCTCGACCGGGTTCGGGCCGCTGCGGCCCGAGATCGCCTTCGACGAGCTCGACGACCGGTTGAAGCCGATCGCCACGGCGGCCCGGCCGCTCTACGACCGGCTGGCCGCCTTCCGGCTGCGTCCCGCCGGCGCCTAGACCGAAGCGAGGCGCCGGGTCAGGCCCGGGCCAGCCGGCTCATCGCGAACGGGTCTACGTCGCCGCCGGCCCGCACGGGCTCGGTGAAGCGCTCGGGCTTGTCGCGCGTCTCGAGCGCCTCGGCCTTCTTGAGCTCGTCGAGGGCTTCCTCGTGGAGCGCGCGCGCCTCCTCGATTTGCCCCTTCAGCTCGTCCACCGAGCGCTTCAGATTGTCGCGCCGCGTCAGCGCCGCCCGGGCATAGGTCGGATAGGCGAAATGGGTGGGGTCGCTGATGCCCGACCGCTGCTCCTCGGCCGCGATCTCCCGATCGAGGTCGCCCGCCATCCGGGCGAACTCGGCCACCATGGTCTCGATCTGGACGACCCGACGCCGCCGCTCCTCGGCCTGAAATCGCTTCAGGCGCAGAAGGTGATCCCGCGACTTCATACGCGATACTCCACGAACGCAATGTGCAAAAGGGCCGGCTTGTGGCCCAGGGGAGACATTCCGCGAGACAGCACGGAGTATCGGTCATGTTAGTTGCGCCTTCCTTACCTCCCGCTCTAAAAGAACGTCATCGACCAGCGGTCTGATTCGGCATGTTGCTGCCGCCGACCATGGTGCGACCAGTCGCGTTCATTGTCTGCGTAAGAGAAGGCGACCGGCGGCCGAAAGGTCTGCGGACCTTCGGCCATGCCGGATCGGGGAACGTTGGACCATGTTTCAGGATAGAATGCTGCAGCATGTCGCGGTGGGCGGCTCCAGCTTCGCGCAGGCCAGCGCAGCGATCGTCGTGATCCCTCCCGTTGCCGACTATGGCGGACGCAAGGCAGGATCGAAGGCTGAGCGCCGGCGTGACGGCACCCGCGGGGCAAGAGATTTGACAATGACGTAAGCGGGTTAGCCCGTCCCTTTCCTGAACGGTCGAGCAAGGGCGCGGGATGAAAATCGTTAACCATTCAGGGTTACTGTTCCCTTACTGCCATGGTTTGGCCACGACCGTCTCGCCCGGCGCTGCGCCGCCAGGGCGACCGGAACGCAGCCACGGCCGGGTCACTCGAGGCTTAAGGGTTGGGATTCGCACATGCGCGTTCTTTTGATCGAAGACGATGGCGCTACGGCCCAAAGCATCGAGCTGATGCTCAAATCCGAGAACTTCAACGTCTACACGACCGATCTCGGCGAAGAGGGCATCGACCTCGGCAAGCTCTACGACTACGACATCATCCTGCTCGATCTCAACCTGCCGGACATGTCCGGCTACGAGGTGTTGCGAACGCTCCG
>CAXUMV010000112.1:0-9270 GCA_964252065.1 uncultured Lichenihabitans sp. | reverse complement strand
CTCGGTCGGGGCGGACGACTACGTGGTCAAGCCGTTCTCGGTCCCCGAGCTGATGGCGCGGGTGAAATCGCTGATGCGCCGGGCCCGCCCCGAGCGGATCGCAAGCCGCCTGAAGGCGGGCGACCTCGATCTCGACCGCGAGACGCGCCGGGTGCGGCGGTCCGGCCGGGAGGTCCACCTCGGCCCGACCGAGTTCCGGCTGCTCGAGTTCCTGATGGAGCGGCCGGGCCGGGTGTTCTCACGCGCCCAGCTGCTCGACGGCGTCTGGGGCCTGTCGGTCGAGATCGACGAGCGGACCGTGGACGTCCATGTCGGCCGGCTGCGCAAGTCGCTGTCGCGGGGCCGCGAGATCGACCCGCTCCGCACGGTCCGCGGCGCGGGCTACGCGTTCGACGAGACGTTCGGACGGGAGTAGGACGAAGCTCGCGGACCCACGACGGCGAACATGGCACCCTGCGGATCGCGGGCCTGGACGATGAAGACGCCGCCCGGGACCTCGGCGGGCCCGTGCAGGACTGCGCCCCCGCCCGCCTCGATGGCCGCCTTGGCCGCGTCGACGTCAGCGACCGCCACGTAGAAGAGCCACATGGGCCGCGGCAGCGGACTTCGCATCATGCCGCCGGCCTGCCGGCCGTCCACCGAGAACAGCTGGTAGGAGCCCCGCGGTCCCATGTCCATGACCGTGTCCTTCTCCCAGCCGAACCGCGCCGCGTAGAAGCGCCAGGCGGCCTCCGCATCGCTCGTGTGCAGCTCCCACCAGGCCACGTGACCGGGCGAGCCCGGCGGCACCGCTTGTGGAACCTCGTCGCGCGGCGAGGGCGCGAGCAGCATGAACACCGCGCCCTGCGGGTCGGACACCACCGCGAAGCGGCCGACGGTCGGGATGTCGCGGGGCGGAACGTGGGTCGCCCCGCCCGCCTCGCCGATCGCCCGGCTCTCGGCATCGACGTCGGACACGCCGATGTAGCCGGCCCAGAACGGGCCGCCGTCCCGCGCGGGCTCGGGCAGCAGCATGAGCCCGCCGGCCGGCCGATCGCCCGCCATCAGGAGGCGGTAGTCGCCGCCGCCCTCATAGGCGAGAGCGCGCCAGCCAAGGACCTCACCGTAGAACCGGGCCGCCGCGATGGGATCGGTCGTGTTCAGCTCGTGCCAGATGAACGTGTTGGCCATGGATCATTCCTCTTGGGTGGAGGCGCGGCATCAGGCCGAGGCGGGCCGAGGGGCCTGGCTCATCGCGGCCTGCATGGCCGCGAGATCGAGCCACATCAGTTCGAAGATGTGGCCGTCGAGATCCTCGAAACTGCGGCCGTACATGAAGCCGTGGTCCTGCACGGGGCTCGGGTCCGCCTTGCCGCCGGCCGCGACGGCCTTCTCGGTCGTCGCGCGCACGGCCTCGCGGCTGTCTTCGGACAGGCAGACCAGGACTTCCGTGGAGGTCTTGGCATCGGCGATCGGCTTCGAGGTGAAATCGGCGAAGCGCTCGTGCGAGAGCAGCATGACGGTGATCGTGTCGGAGAACACCATGGCGGACACGCTCTCGTTGGAGAACTGGGTGTTCCTGGTCGCCCCGATCGCCTCGTAAAAGGCGGTAGACGCCGCCACGTCGGCGACGGGAAGGTTGACGAAGATCATCTTGGCCATCTGTGAGCTCCTGATCGCGGGCCTGCGCCGCTCGGTCCTGCAAGGGTTGGCGGACAATGCGCCACCATTTCCGACTCCCCCTTGCTTTTAAAGTTGATATCAACATATATAGCACATGTCAAAAGCCATTCCGTTCGAAACGACCTTCGAGGTACGCGACACCTGTCTTTGCCTGCACACGCAACGCGCCGCCCGCGCGCTGGCGCGGCGTTTCGACGAGGCCCTTCGGCCGGTCGGCCTCACCAACGGGCAATTCTCGCTGCTCATGTCGCTCAACCGGCCCCACCCGCCCGCGATGGGCCCTGTGGCGCAGCTTCTGGCGATGGACCGCACGACGCTCACCGCGGCCCTCAAGCCGCTCGAGCGGCAGGGCTTGCTGCGGATCGACACGGATCCCGTGGATCGCCGCAGCCGCCGGCTGGTGCTGACCGATCGGGGGCGTGAGGCGCTGGCGGCCGCGGTGCCGATCTGGCGAGAGACCCACGCGGCGGTGGACGCGGGACTGCACGACGCCGCCGGCCTGCGGGCCAGCTTGAACGCGCTCGCCTGACGAGCCGCAACGATGGAAGGAGACGGCCATGATCGAAATCAGCGCATTCCGGTGGGTTCCGCCTTTCGCACAAGGCTATGTGCGCGATCTCCGGGTCCGCTGGGCTCTCGAGGAAGCGGGCCTGCCCTACGAGGCCACGCTGATCGATCCCAAGACGCAGACCTCGTCGAGCTACCGGGCCTGGCAACCGTTCGGCCAAGTCCCGGCGTTCCGTGACGGCCCCATCGAGATGTTCGAGTCCGGCGCGGTGGTGCTGCACCTTGCGGAGGGGTCGGAGGCCCTGGCGCCGCGGGACGCCGCCGGCCGGGCCCGGGTCACCACCTGGGTGGTCGCCGCCCTCAACTCGGTCGAGCCGCACGTCCAGAACCTCGTCCACCTCGACGCGTTCCACGCCGGCGAGGCCTGGACGGTCGAGCGCCGGCCTCAGGCCGAAGCGATGCTCGACCGGCGCCTGACCGCGCTCGCCGCCTGGCTCGGCACCAGGGACTACCTCGAGACCCGCTTCACCGCCGGCGACCTGATGATGACCACGGTGCTTCGCGAACTCGTCGACGCCGGCCCGCTCGCCCGCTTTCCCACCCTGGACGGCTATCGCCAGCGCTGCGAAGCGCGGCCGGCCTTCGCCAAGGCCCTCGCCAGCCAGCTGGCCACCTTCGCCGAAAACACGCCCGTGCGGGATTAGTGGCGCCGCGGATGGGGCCGAAGGCGGCAGCGGAACGATCCGCCGGCGCCCGCCTCGAAGGGCGACTTGGCACTCGTCATCGCTCAAGCCTGATCCGTGCCGGCCAGCATCGGTGCGAAGGTCGCCCCAAAACTCTCGCGAGCGCGCAGCTGTTCCAGCCAGGCGGCTGTTTTCGGGCGCGTGGCGACGAGCGCGCGGCCATCGCGCGTGCGCGCCACATAGTCGACCATGGCGCCACAGTAGAGGTCGGCATGGGAAAGCCGACCGCCAGCGATGAAGCCGCCCGACAGCGCGCCCTCGAGGACATCGAGGTGCTGCGTGACGGGAGCGACCGCGGCCTGGGCCACGGTGGCGTCCGGGTCCATGCCGAACAGGCCGGCCAGCACGTTCTGGAAATAGAGCTGCATCACCCCGACCGGGTAGAGGTAGTTCTGCGCGATGCCGACGAACTGCCACATCTTGGCGCGCTCGGCGGGCCCCGTGGGTTCGAGCGTCGGACCGGTCCCGATCCCATCAGCGTAGGTGAACAGGGCCGGCGTCTCGTACAGGGTGACCCCGCCATGGACGAGCGCCGGCATCTTTCGGAACGGGTTGATCCGCCTGTACTCGGCGCTCGGCAGGTGGTCGAGCCCGATCTCCTGGAAGTCGACGGCCACGCCTTTCTCGTGGAACGCGAGCCGCGCCGTCCGCACGTGCGGGCTGACCGGAAATCCGTAGAGTCTGATGTCACTCATCGTCTTGACCTTTGGCTTGGAGAACAAAGAGAACAGCACCTTCACAGCTTCCATCCGCCCGAGGCGTCGATCACCTGCCCGGTGATCCAGCGCGCCTTGTCGGAAGCGAGGAAGGCGACGACATCCGCGATGTCGTCGATCCGGCCCGGTCGGCCGAGCGCGGTCGCACCCTCGAGCGCGACGCGGAAGGTCTCGTCTTTCAGGAGGTCCGAGCGGAAGTTCGCATCGACCACGCCCGGGGCCACGGCATTGACCCGGATGCCGCGCCGACCGAGGGCCACGGCCCAGCCCTTGACCAGGACGTCGGCCGCCGCCTTGGTGCCTGAAAAGAACGCGAAGTCGGGGCTGAACACCTGTCGCACCGCGGCGATCGAGAGCGCGATGACCGCTGCCCCGTCGGCCAGCCGCGGCCCGAGCGCGTCCATGATCCGGTGCGGAGCAAGAACGTTGACCGCGAGCATCGCCTGCAGCGCCGCGAGGGGCGTGCCCGCGGGCGTCGCGGCGGTCGTGGCAGCGTTCAGGACCAGGACGTCGAGGCGGCGTTCCTGCAGCGCCGCCATCGCGCGTTCGAGGAAACGGCCGACGGCGTCGTCATCGGTGAAATCGGCCTGGAGCACGATGCCGTCGCCGCCGGCCGATCGCAACGCGTCCAACGTCGCCTCGGCGCCGGCGCGACTGCGCGTGCAGTGAAGAACGCCGAAACAGCCCGGTCCTGCGAACTGCCGCGCGATACCCTGCCCGATGTCGCGCCCGGCACCTGTCACCAGGAACGTCTTGCCTGCCGCCATGTCCTGCCCCATTCCTTGGCCGAGGCTCAGGACTAGCGGTCAGCGGGCCATCCAGGATACGGAGAAATATTGCCGTGACCGTGCCCCGAAAGACGCCGCCGGAGTGCCCGATCGAACTCTGCATCTCCGTGATCGCCGGACGATGGAAGGCGATGATCCTCTGGCGCCTGTTCGTGGAACCGCAACGTTACTCGGCGCTCGAGCGTCAGATCCCTGCGCTCGGACAGCGGGCCTTGTCCCAGGCTCTGGCGGAGCTGTCCGACGACGGAGTGGTCATGCGCGTAGACGAGTGCTGGGCACTGACCCCGCTCGGCGAAGCCATGCGGCCGGCGCTTTCTGCGATGTTTGCGTGGGGCTCGCTCCATCAAAGAGCTTCGGCCGCCGCGGCCGATACCCCGATCGAAGCGGCGACGGCCCGCGTGTCGATCGTGAGCGTCGGCTCTTAGAGCCGAAGGCCTCGCCCTCTCCCAGTCCGGTCGGAGGCCAACCCCAGCTGCATCGCGTGCGCAGCCCAGCACCCAAACGGCGCATCAGTGGTGCGGGTGGCCGGGGTCGAACCGGCACTCCTTGCGGAACCGGATTTTGAGTCCGGCGCGTCTACCAATTCCACCACACCCGCGTGCGGCCGCCCGGTCGGGGCGGCTCCGGACGCTCCGATGACACAGAATAAGCGGCCGCGTCCAGCGTTCCGGCATCCGTAAGCAGCCTCTCCTCCCTGCTGGCCTGCCTCCGCGCCAGACGGGGATCACACCGCGCGCAGACCCCGCGCGTAGACCGCGTTGGCGCGCTGCTCGAACGACTCGGCGAAACGGCGGAATGCCGCGTCGAACACCGACCCCATGAGCACGCCGAACATGCGGCTCTTGAACTCGTAGTCGAGGAAGAACTCGACCGTCGACACCCCGGCGTCGCCCTCGGCGCTTTGCAGGAAGTGCCAGCGGTTCTCCATGTGCCGGAACGGGCCGTCGACGTACTCGACCAGGATCGTCAGGGTCGGCCGGTCGAGCGTGACGCGGCTGACGAAGGATTCGCGGATGGCCTTGTAGCCGATGCGCATGTCGGCGAGCAGCTGGCGACGGTCGCCCTCGAGCGGGGTCTCGCGCCGGATCTTCAGGCTCTGGCAGAGCGGCAGGAACTCGGGGTAGCGCTCGATGTCGGCCACGAGATCGAACATCTCGAGGGCCGAATGGCGGACCTTCCGACTGGTGCGAAATGTCGGCATGAGTCTCCCGGGAGCGCGCCGCCGGGGCGCTTTGCGCGTCGAACCCGACACATCGGACGGCATCGCGTGCAACGCAAGTCCGGCCGCGCCGGCCGGCATCATCGGTCGCAGATCAGACTTCGTTAACCACGTTTGGCTACAACGGAGCCGAGATCAAGAGCCCGCCGCGCGGGCTCGTGACCCATCCCGACCGGTCCTGCCCCATGCGACGACTGTTCCTGCTGGCATTCATCGGCGCGGCGCTCCTGGGCGGCTGTGCGGCCGAAAGCTATCCGACGGACATGTTCCGCGCCCAGTACAATGCGCCCTATACGCTCGCGAGCGGCGACCGCATCCGGGTCATCGTCTTCGGGCAGGACGCCATGTCCAACTCCTATGCGGTGAGCGGCCTCGGCCGCGTCTCCCTGCCCCTGGCCGGCGAGGTCGCGGTCGGCGGCATGACGACGAACCAGGCCGAGCGCGCCATCGAGGCCCGCCTGCGCGCCGGCTACCTGCGCGAGCCTCACGTGTCGGTCGAGGTCGAGGCCTACCGGCCCTTCTTCGTGATGGGCGAGGTCACGACCGCGGGCCAGTATCCCTACAGCAACGGTATGACGGCGCAGAAGGCCGTGGCGGTCGCGGGCGGCTTCACGCCGCGCGCCTACCACGCCTCCGTCGCGGTCACGCGCACGGTCAACGGCGAAGCGGTCACGGGGTCGGTGCCGCTCGGCTTTCCGCTGCGTCCGGGCGATACCGTCACGGTGCAGGAACGAATCTTTTAGGTTGCACGCGCATAACGGGCTCCCGGAGGGTTCCCGTTGAGGCCGCGATGTCCGACCAAGCCAGCGCCAGCGAAGGCTGCCTGAGGATCGTCCATATCCTCCGCTCCCCCCTGGGGGGTCTGTTCCGGCATGTCCTGGATCTCGCGCAGGCCCAGCTCGACGGCGGGCATCAGGTCGGCCTAATCGCGGACAGCTCGACCGGCGGCGCGCATGCCGGCGCCATTCTCGAAGCGCTCGCGCCCCGTCTCGCGCTCGGGCTGCACCGCCTGCCGATGCGACGCGATCCCCATCCGCTCGACGTCCTGACGCATGGCCGGATCGTGCCCCTGCTGCGCGCCGCCCGGCCGGACGTCGTCCACGGCCACGGCGCCAAGGGCGCCCTCTACGCGCGGCTACCGGGAACCCCCGCGCTGGCGGACGGCAGCCCGGCGGTGCGGGTCTACACCCCCCATGGCGGAAGCCTGCACTACGCCCCTTCGAGCTTCAAGGGCGCCCTGGTGCTCGGCATGGAGCGCATGCTCGCCCGACGCACCGACCTGATCCTGTTCGAGAGCAGCTATGCCGCCGACCGCTTCCGGGCCGCGGTCGGCGCCCCGCCCTGCCCCGTACGCGTCGTGCACAACGGCCTGACCCCGGCCGAGTTCGCGCCCGTCGTGCCGCGCCCCGATGCCGCCGACGTCGTCTATGTGGGCGAGTTGCGGATGCTGAAGGGCGTCGACGTGCTGATCGGCGCGCTGGCGGCGCTCGGGGCCGCGCAGGGACGGCCCGTGCGGGCGGCCCTGGTCGGGTCCGGGCCGGACCGGGACCGGTTCGAGGCCCTGGCCGAGGCGCATGGCATCGCCTCCTCGATCACCTTTCACGGCCCAATGCCGGCCCGCGAGGCCTTCGCGCTCGGCCGGGTCTTGGTGGTGCCCTCGCGGGCCGAAAGCCTGCCCTACATCGTGCTCGAGGCCGCGGCCGCCCAGGTGCCGCTGATCGCCACGCGCGTCGGCGGCATCCCCGAGATCTTCGGCGGCGCCGACGACCACATGGTGCCGCCGGACGACGTTCCGGCCCTAGCGGCCGCGCTCGGCGCACGGCTCGCGCTGCCCGCGGACCGGCAGGCGGCCGGCGCGCTCGCCCTCAGCCGCTTCATCGAGACGCGCTTTGCGGTCGGCCGCATGGCGGACGACGTGATCGCGGGCTATCGCGAGGCGCTCGCCGCACGCGGCCAGCGCAGGCCCGCGCCGGCGCCACGCTCCGCGCCTCGCTTCCACCGGTACGGCCTGTGATGCCCCTCACGCCCCGCCACGGCGACGGTGACGTGCGAAGCGGGCGCATCGATCCTGGAACACTGCTGCCATGAAGTCGTCCACCGCGGTCTTCACGCCCGACGATCTGCGCCAGGCGCCCGCCCCGGCGCGCGCGCCGGCCGGCCCCGATCCCGCCGCCCGCTCGGCCCATCTGACGGCGCTGGCCGAGTCCATGGGCGGCCTCGAGCGGCGCGCCCCCTATTCGCCGGTCGTGCTCGCCGGCATCGCGCGGGTCGCCGAGTTCGTCCTGCTCTGCGCGGTCGGCTTCCTCATCCACAAGCTCCACGTCGAGCCGCGCGTCGGCTACGAGGCGAGCTACTTCATCGCGATCCCCCTCCTCTCGGGGGTGGCCGTGATGGTGTTCCAGGCCTGCGGGGCCTACACGGTCTCGGCCTTCCGGACGCCGATCGCCCAGGGCATGAAGATCACCGCCGTCTGGACGGTCGCCACCATGGCGGCCCTGGCCATCGTGTTCTTCCTGCGCGCGGAGGACAGCCTGTCTCGCGTGTGGCTGATGGGGTGGTTCCTGGCCGGGCTCGGCGTCCTGCTGGCCGGGCGCGTGCTGCTCGCGCTCGTTACCCGCGCCATGATCCGCAACGGCCGCCTCGAACGCCGCACCGTCATCGTGGGAGGCGGACCCCCGGCCGCCTCGCTGCTGCAGGCGCTCTCGCAGGACAGCAACAACGGCCTCAGCGTCGTCGGGCTCTTCGACGACCGCGACGACGGCCGATCCCCGGAGGTCGTGGCCAACTATCCCAAGCTCGGCACCGTCGACGATCTGGTCGAGTTCGCGCGCCACACCCGCATCGACCTCGTGATTCTTTCGATGCCGATCACGGCCGAGGTCCGGCTCCTCGAGATGCTGCGCAAGCTGTGGGTGCTGCCCATCGACATCCGTCTCGCCGCCCACGCCAACAAGCTGCGCTTCCGCCCGCGCTCCTACTCCTATCTCGGCAGCGTGCCGGTGCTCGACGTGTTCGACAAGCCGATCGCCGACTGGGACGTCGTGACCAAGACCGTGTTCGACCGCGTCGTGGGCGCCGTGGCGCTGATCGCGCTGTCGCCGGTGCTTGCGCTCGCCGCGCTGGCGGTGAAGCTCGACTCGAAGGGCCCGGTGTTCTTCCGGCAGAAGCGCTACGGGTTCAACAACGAGCTCGTCGAGGTCTGGAAGTTCCGCTCGATGTATGTCGACACGCTCGACGCCGGGGCGAGCCGGCTCGTCACGCGCGGCGACGCCCGGGTGACGCGCGTCGGCCGGTTCCTGCGCCGCAGCTCCATCGACGAGCTGCCGCAGCTGTTCAACGTGGTGTTCGGCGGCACCCTGTCGCTGGTCGGCCCGCGCCCGCATGCGCTGCATGCCAAGGCCGCTGACCGCCAGTACGACGACGTCGTGGACGGCTATTTCGCCCGCCACCGCGTGCGGCCCGGGCTGACCGGCTGGGCGCAGGTGAACGGGTGGCGCGGGGAGACCGACACGCCGGAGAAGATCCAGCGCCGCGTCGAGTTCGACCTCGCCTATATCGAGAACTGGTCGATCCTCTTCGACCTCTACATTCTGCTGATCACCCCCTTCGCGCTCATCAAGGCCGAAAATGCCTAT
>CAXUMV010000111.1:5833-9313 GCA_964252065.1 uncultured Lichenihabitans sp. | reverse complement strand
TGATCGGCAGGACGCCGTTCTTGAAGCAGTTGTTGTAGAAGATGTCCGCGAAGCTGGTCGAGATCACGCAGCGGATGCCGAAGTCGAGCAGCGCCCAGGGCGCATGCTCGCGCGAGGAGCCGCAGCCGAAATTGTCGCCCGCGACCAGGATGCTGGCCCGGCGGTAGGCCGGCTTGTTCAGCACGAAATCGGGGTTCTCGCTGCCGTCCTCGTTGTAGCGGAGCTCGGCGAACAGCCCCTGCCCCAGCCCCGTGCGCTTGATCGTCTTGAGATACTGCTTGGGGATGATCTTGTCGGTGTCGACGTTGACGATGTCGAGCGGCGCCGCGACGCCGGTGAGGGTGGTGAACTTGTCCATCGCGCGCTCGGGAGCCTTGCAGGGGTGCTCCCCGAGTTCTCGCGCGCGAACGGCGCGGCGGTCAAGAGTCCATCCACCCCGCGACGCGTGCCGGTCGATGTCCTTCTCCCGCGCCGCGGGAGAAGGTGGCCAAAGGCCGGATGAGGGGCTCTCAGGCCCGAACGGCCCCTCATCCGCCCTGTCGGGCACCTTACTCCTCGCTGGCGCGGGGCGAAGGGGCTGGTCGGGAGCGGTCCTGCCCTGCAGCCAGACTTACCGAAGCCTAATGGCTCACCGCAAGCGCGTTGCGCGAGGTGATCTGGGCCGAGGTGGTGGCCAGGAAGGTCTGGTCGTCGCCGAGCGCCACGGTCGGCTCGCAGCGGGGCCGGCAGGAGTAGCTTTCGCGGGCGATGCCGCGCTGGACGGTGATCTGCGAGTTGCCCGCCACCACCGTGACGGTGCTCTCCTCGACGGCGGCGCCGGTCTTGTCGAGGAAGATCATGTTGGTCTCGCCGAAACCCTTGCCCGTGACTACGACCAGCCCGTCGATCTTCAGCGTCGTGACGTCGGCGATGCTCGGGTTGCCCACCACGATCGTCTGCGCGTGGGCCGGCATGCGGATGACCTTGGCCTTGTCGAGCGTGACCTCGATGTCGTCCGCGCTCGCCAGCGCCGCCGTGGGAAGCAGCAGCAGCGCCGCCGCCCACCCGCAGCGCCGGGCTCCTCGTGTGGTGCCTCTTGGTGCCGTCATCGTCCGCCGCCCGACCCGCCTCTGGAGAGAACCGCGCGGCCGTGGCGCTCGCGCTGCACCCTCGATTCCTCGCAGCAATTGGTGACCAAAGGCTGAAGGCCGCGCGTAAGCATCCCCGGCACCGGCCTTAACGCCGCCGCAAGGTCCCGCAGGCGATGATACCGGCCCGGCTCGCGCGCTCGGGTGAAGGGCTCAACGACGATGTCGATCCTCGGCGCTGTGGCGCTTACCCTCTATCCCGCCCTGATGGCCTATGCGGCCTTCTCGGATCTCTTCACGATGACGATCTCGAACAGGCTCTCGCTGCTGCTGCTGGGCAGCTTCGTCGGGCTCGCGCTGCTCGCCGGCATGCCGCTCGCGACGCTTCTCACCATGCATCTTGCGGCCGGCGCGGCGGTGCTGGTCCTCACCTTCGTGTTCTTCGCCCGCGGCTGGATCGGGGGCGGCGACGCCAAGCTCGCGGCCGCGACCGCGGTGTGGCTCGGCTGGGAGAACCTCGCCGCCTACGGGCTGCAGGCCTCGGTGCTCGGCTTCGGGCTGACGATCGCCCTGGTGCAGCTCCGCAAGCGCGAACTGCCGGCGGGCCTCATGAGCCGACGCTGGATCGCCCGGCTGCACGAAGCCGGCAACGGCGTGCCCTACGGCATCGCGCTCGCGATCGCCGGCCTGTCGCTCTACCCGGAGACGACGGTCTGGCACGCCGCCCTCTGGGCCTAGCCCGGACCGGCGCAGGCGGCATCGGCCGGTAATTATCCTAGAAGCAAGGATTGCACCCGATAGGTAGACCCGCGCGCGGTACCGGCCGTGCGGCAGGGGATCTGATCGAATGGACGGCACCGACCCGAACGCGGCGGGCCATGCGCCGGGCGACTCCGTGCCGAAGGCGCTCCTGCGGACCGGGGCCGGCGGCGTCCTCGTCTTCCTGGCCGCCTATGGCAGCATCGCCTTCACGCGCAACGCCGAGCACCTGTCGACCTTCTGGTTCGCCAACGCCCTTCTTCTCGCCCTCCTGCTGCGGCGCCCTGCCGGGGCGTGGTCCGTGTTCCTGTGCGGCGGGTTCATCGGGCAGGCCGCCGCCCAACTCTTGGCCGGGGATCCGCTCCCGGCCGTCCTGGGCGTCTCGGCGCTGAACATGATCGAGGTGCTGGCGGTCGCGGCCGCCCTGCGCCGCTGGGCCGGACGGGACCTCGACGTCACCCGCCTGCCGCATCTCGGCCTGTTCGTCCTCTTTGCGGGGGTCCTCGCCCCGGCGGCGGAGAGCACGGTCGCGGCGGTCTTCCTGGCGCCGGTCAAGCATGTCTCGCCGGCCGCCCTCTGGGCCGTCTGGTACCCGGTCAATGCGCTCGGCTTCCTGGTCTTCACGCCGCCGCTGCTGATGTGGGGCCAGGCGAGCCTGACGGGTCTGCTGCGCCGCGGCCGGCGCCTCGAGACGGCGGCCTGGTGCGCGGCCCTGATCACGGCCTCGGCCGGGGCGTTCTGCCAGGTCCGGTACCCGCTGCTGTTCCTGCCCATGGCGGTGCTGGCGCTGGTCGCGGTCCGGCTCGGACCCGCGGGCGCGACGCTGGGGGTCGGCTTCGTGGCCATGTCGGCGGCCATCGCGACGCTCAACGGCTACGGCCCGGTCATGCTCGCCTCCGGCGATCCGACGACGCGGAGCTTCGTGCTCCAGGGCTTCGTCGCGTCCCTGGTCCTGAGCAACCTGCCCCTCACGGCCCTGCTCAGCAGTCTCGCGCGCCTCGACGCCAAGGCCCGCGAGGCCAACCGCCGCCTCAGATTCGCCGAGACGATCGCCCGCATGGGCCATTGGCGGCTCGATCTCTCCTCGAACGAGGTCACCTGGTCGGACGGCGTCTACACCATCCACGGGTGCGATCCGGCGAGCTTCACGCCCACCCTCGAGGGGGCGCTCGCCCTCTACCATCCCGACGACCGCGCCGCGATCATGGCGACGGTCGGCGAAGCGATCCGGACCGGGCAGGGCTACGAGGCCGGCCTCCGCGTCGTCCGCCGCGACGGGACCATGCGGGACGTGCTGTCCCGCGGTCTGTGCGAGACCGCGCCCGACGGCCGGGTCACGGCCCTGTTCGGCACGGTCATGGACGTCACGGACCTGCGGCAGGCCGAGCGGGCCATGGCGGAGAGCCAGGCGCGCTACCGCATGCTCGCCGACAACTCGAGCGACATGATCACCCACATGGATCTGACGGGCCGGCGCCTGTTCGTGTCGCCCGGCGCGCGGGAGCTGACCGGCTATGCGGCCGAGGAGCTGGTCGGGACCCCGCACGCCGCCTTCGTGCACCCCGACGACGAACCCGCCCTTGCCCCGCTGCCCGGCCCGGGCCCCGACGCGCCCCTGGCCCGCTTGCTGGCGGCCACGCTGGCCGCCCTGGCG
>CAXUMV010000111.1:0-5823 GCA_964252065.1 uncultured Lichenihabitans sp. | reverse complement strand
CACCCCGACGACGAACCCGCCCTGCAGCGCAAGCTCGCGGAGCTCGTGGCGGGCCGCACTGATCTCGTCACCAACATCAACCGGATCCGCCACAAGGACGGGTGGTGGATCTGGATCGAGGCCTCGGTCAAGCTGCTGCGGGACGCCGACGGCCGGCCGAGCGGGCTGGTGTCGGCGCTGCGCGACGTCACCGACCGCAAGCTCGCCGACGAGGCCCTGCGGCAGAGCGAGAGGCGCTACAAGCTGCTGGCCGAGAACTCGACCGACCTCATCGCGCTCAAGCCGAGCTTCCGGGCGGACCGGTCCTACGTGTCGCCGTCCGTCGGCGCGATGACGGGCTACACGCCGGACGAGTTCGTGGTCCTGCCGGCCTCGTCCTACATCCACCCCGAGGACGAGGACCGCATTGCAGCCATCTTTGCGGCCCTCACGGTCGGCCGTCCCGCCGTCACGGCCCTGCACCGGATCCGGCACAAGGCCGGGCACTGGCTCTGGGTCGAGACCGACTTCCGCCTGATCGATACAGACGGGCCCGAGGGGACGGTGCTGCTCCGCTCGCGCGACGTCACCGTGCGCCACAAGGCGGAGGAGGCCCTGGCGGCCAGCGAGGCGCGCTACCGCGCGCTCGCCGAAACCACCAGCGACGTCATCACCCAGCTGGGCCTCGACCTCCGCCGGAACTACGTGTCGCCGTCCTGCCGGACGATGCTGGGCTACGAGCCCGAGGAGCTGGTCGGCATGCGGCCCTCGACCAGGATGCACCCGGAGGACACCCCCGCCGTCGTCGCGATCGCAAGACGCCTCGCGGCGGGCAAGCTGGACGGCGACCGGACAACCGTCACCTACCGCAGCCTGCACAAGAGCGGCCGCTGGATCTGGCTCGAGACCGTGATGTCCCTCGTGCGCGACGAGACCACGGGCGCGCCGAGCTCGCTGATCTGCTCGCTGCGCGACATCACCGAGCGCCAGCGCGTCGCCCGGCATCTCGAGCAGGCCAAGGAAGCCGCCGAGTCGGCGGCGGTGGCCAAGACCGAGTTCGTCGCCAACATGAGCCACGAGCTGCGGACCCCGCTCGCCGGCATCATCGGGGTGAACGATCTCCTGCGCATGGACCCCGGCCTGACGGACGCGCAGCGGCGTCTGGTCGACCTTGCCGGGGACGCGGGCCGGTCGCTGCTCGCGATCGTCAACGACGTGCTCGACTTCAGCAAGATGGACGCGGGGCAGCTCGCGCTCGAGACCGTGCCCTTCGACCTCGACCACCTGCTCGACGGCTGCTGCGGTCTCGCCCGCCAGCAGCTCGACGGCAAGCCGGTGGCGATCTCCCTCGTCCGCGAGCCCGGCACGCTCGGCTGGTTCGCGGCCGACCCGACCCGCCTGCGGCAGGTCGTGCTCAACCTGCTGACCAACGCGGTGAAGTTCACCGACCACGGACGCATCACCCTGAGCGCGGTCCATCGCGAGGGGACCGGCACGCTGCGGGTGGACATCACCGACACCGGCATCGGCATCCCACCCGAGCGGATCGGTTCGCTGTTCGAGCGTTTCACCCAGGCCGACACCTCGACGACCCGCCGCTACGGGGGGACGGGCCTCGGCCTGGCCATCTCCAAGCGCCTGACGGACCTGATGCAGGGGCGGATCGGGGCCGAGCCCGTCCCGGAGGGCGGGTCCGCCTTCTGGTTCGAGGTCCCGCTGCCGCGCCATCACGGCGGCCTCGCGCAGGCTCCGGAGGGGGCGGACGAGGCGCCCCGGACGGTCGGGCGCCGGCTGCTGCTGGCCGAGGACAACGCCGTCAACGCCGAGATCATCGAGGCGATGCTCGCGACGCGCGGCTACGCGGTCTCGATCGTCCCCGACGGGGCGGTCGCGGTACAGGCCGCCTGCGAGGGCACGGCGCCGGTCGACCTGATCCTCATGGACCTGCAGATGCCGGTCATGGACGGCCTCAGGGCCACGGCCGCGATCCGGGCCCACGAGGCGCGCACGGGGCGGCGGCGCCTGCCCATCGTGGGTCTCACGGCCAACGCGCTGGCCGAGGATGCCGCGGTCTGCCTCGCGGCCGGCATGGACGCCCACGTGGCCAAGCCCGTCGACTGGCACGCCCTGTTCGGCCTCCTCGAGCGGCTGCTGGGGCCCGGTGCCGCCGAGGGCGCCGGGGCCCGGCCTGACGTGCTCGACACGGCCAAGCTCGAGGAGCTGTCCGAGCTGATCGGGCGCGACCGCCTGGGCGGCATGATGGATCGGTTCCTCGCCGACCTGCGCCTCCGGCTCGCGGCCGTCCTCGGCGGCGATCGGGACGAGCTGTCCCATGCGGTCCATGGGCTGGTGTCGATGGCCGGCCAGCTCGGCTTCGGCGAGCTTAGCCGGGTGTGCGCGGAGGCGGACCGGCAGCTCCGCGCGGGCCACGGGTTCCACCGGATCGAGGAGCTTCGCGGGGCGGCCGACCGCGCCGCGATCGCCGCCGCTCGATCCGGCTTCGCCGCGGTGGCCTGACGGGCCTGCACCCGAGGGTTGCGTCCCGGTTAACCTTCGCTCGCTAGTAGAGACATGAGGTCCGATACGACCTCGAGGAATGGACCCGCGATGATCACGAGTACACGCCTTGCGGGACGCCAGCCGGGCAAGGTCGTCCAGGTGTTCGCCTCCGGCGCCGATTTCGCGGGGATCGCGGCCGCGCTCGCCTTTTCCGATTTCGGGGCCGAGACCGGCGCGGGCGGCGGCGAGGCGGGGCGGCCGGTGGTCGCCTCCATCGTGAGCGACGGCGTCGACGAGCCCATCGCCCTGTGCCGGGCCATGCCGCCCGGGCGGCCGACCGTGCTGCTCGCCTCCGACATCGGCTTCGACCTGAGGCTGGCGGCGGCGCGGGCCGGCATCAAGGCCATCCTCAAGCGGCCGGTCGATCCGGTCGAGCTGCTGGGATGCCTGAAGGACCTCGACGCGACGGCGGTGCGCGACCGCCTCTCGGTCGTGCTGGTCGACGACGACCGGCTGACCGCCGATCTCAACGCGGAGATCCTGCGCGCGTCCGGCATCGACGTCGCGGTCGTTTACGACCCCCGGGGCGCGGTCGAGGCGATCGAGCAGGTGCTCCCCGACCTCGTGCTCATGGATCTCCGCATGCCGGGGGTGGACGGGCTCGAGCTCGCCCAGGCGATCCGGCTGTCGCGGGAGCTCATGGCGATCCCGATCGTCTTCCTCTCGGTCGAGCGCGACGAGGAGCGCCAGTCGGCCGCCCGCCGGGTCGGCGGCGACGACTTCCTGCAGAAGCCCGTCGATCCCAGGAAGCTCGCCACCCACATCAAGCTGAGGGCAAACCGGGCCAAGGCCCTGCGCGCCATGGGCGAGCGGGACGGGCTGACCGGTCTCCTGGACCACAGCCGCTTCCGGGAACGGCTGACCCACGAGGTGTCGCACGGCCGCCGCCATGGCGGCGCGCTCAGCCTGGCGATGATCGACCTCGACCGGTTCAAGGCCGTCAACGACTGCCATGGCCACCTCATGGGGGACCAGGTGCTTCGCACCTTCGCCCAGCTTCTGACCGGCACCCTCCGAAGCAGCGACGTGGTGGGGCGCTGCGGGGGCGAGGAGTTCGGGGTCATCCTGCGCAACACGGAGGCCCACACGGCCTGCTCGGTGATCGACAAGCTCCGCGAGCGGTTCGGCGCGACGCGCTTCGAGATCGGCGGGAGCGAGCTTACGGTCTCGTTCAGCGCGGGCGTCGCCTCGAGCGAGAGCGGCCAGGCGAGCGCGACGGACCTGCTGGTCGCCGCGGACCGCGCCCTCTACGCCGCCAAGGCGGCCGGGCGGAACCGGGTTGTGCGGGACGAGGCGAGGCCTCCGGCAGCGCTCGCCTGATCGCAGGCTGCATCGGGCCAAGCCGATCTCCAACCGTCCGTGTCTTCGCGAGCGAAGCGAAGCGATCCATCGTCGGGCGTCCCCCGCCAGGGCCCGGACCGCCATGGCGCTTCCGGTGCCGCAGGGGCGCTCCGGACCGGCTTGATGACGTGACGACCTAAGCCCTTGCTTTGTCGCAGGGTTTGACGTTTCGATTGACAACGGGAACAGAACCGGGACCATGCGGTCCAAGGGCGGGTCGCAGTCTTGGGTCAAGCCAGGGTGCGGGCGTCACCCCGGATGCTGATGCGCACCATCCGAGCGGACAACATGGCGCAGGCTGCCCGCCGAGGCAGCAGGGAGTGAACGATGATCATTACAAGACGACACCTTTTGGTTTCATCCGCCGCCGGCGGCCTGGCGCTGGGCTTTTCGGCGCGCGGCGCCTGGGCCGCCGTGCCGCCCCTCAAGCAGAAGGCCACCTACAAGGCGGGCTTCGCCCAGACCGAGAGCAACAATCCGTGGCGCCTGGCCGAGACGGCCAGCATCCAGGGCGAGGCCAAGACGCTCGGCCATCAGCTGGTCTACACGGACGCCGCCAGCTCGGCCGCCAAGCAGGTGTCGGACGTCAACAGCATGATCGCCCAGCGCGTCGACTTCATCATCCTCGCCCCGCGCGAGGAGAAGCCGCTGATCCCGGCCATCATGAACGCCAAGAAGGCCGGCATCCCGGTGATCCTGGTGGATCGCAACGTCGACCAGAGCCTCGCCAAGGCCGGCCAGGACTACCTGACCTTCATCGGCTCGGATTTCGTCAAGGAAGGCCAGCGCGTCGCCGAGTGGACCGTCAAGAAGGCCGGCGGCAAGGGCAAGATCATCGAGCTCGAAGGCACGACCGGCTCCTCGCCCGCCAACGACCGGAAGAAGGGCTTCGACGACGCCATCAAGGCCGCGGGCGGCTTCGAGATCGTGGCCAGCCAGTCGGGGGACTTCTCCCGCGACAAGGGGCGCCAGGTGGCCGAGACGCTGCTGCAGGCCCATCCCGACGCCACCATCGTCTACGCCCACAACGACGAGATGGCCCTCGGCGCCATCGCGGCCATCGAGGCGGCGGGCAAGAAGGCCGGCCAGGACATCCTGGTCGTGTCCATCGACGGCGAGAAGGACGGCGTGCAGGCCATCCTGGACGGCAAGCTCGGCTGCACCTGCGAGTGCAGTCCCTTCTTCGGTCCGATCGCCTTCGAGACCATGAAGAAATATGCCGCCGGCGAGACCATCCCGCCCTCGATCGTCAACCAGGACCGCTTCTACGACGCGAGCAACGCCAAGGAGATGCTCGCGACCGCGTTCTGAGCGGCTGTTTGAAACCCAGTGCCGTCATCGCGAGCCAAGCGTGGCGATCCATCGTCGAACTCCTACACCGTCGATGGATGGCCGCGGCGCTTCGCGCCTCGGGGTGACGGCAGACCAGTAAAGGCCGGCGATCTCAAACGGCGTCCGAGAGCGGTCGCGGTTGGTTCCTCGTCCCGCCTGGCGCGAAACGTGTCCGAAGGACGGATGAGGAACGTCCTCGGTCCGTGACTCCCCTCATCCGCCCTGTCGGGCACCTTCCCCCGCGGGCGGGAGAAGGGAACACTGGTCCCCGATGCCGCCTCTCCTGCAAGCCACGGATGTCGACAAGCGCTTCGCCGGCATCCCGGCCCTCAGCCAAGCCTCCCTCGAGGTCGAGGCCGGCGAAGTGATGGCCCTGATCGGCCAGAACGGGGCCGGCAAGTCGACCCTCATCAAGGCGATCACCGGCGCCCTCCATCGCGACGGCGGCGACATCCGGTTCGACGGCCGGTCCATCGATTTTGCAACCCCGCAGGAGGCGCAGAACGGGGGCATCAGCACGATCTACCAGGAGATCAATCTCGTCCCGTTCCGCTCGGTCGCCGAGAACATCTTTCTCGGCCGCGAGCCGCGGCGCTTCGGCCTGATCGACTG
>CAXUMV010000110.1:2718-9360 GCA_964252065.1 uncultured Lichenihabitans sp. | reverse complement strand
CATCAAGGTCGTGGATCTGCTCGCCCCTTACGCCAAGGGCGGCAAGATCGGCCTGTTCGGCGGGGCCGGGGTCGGCAAGACCGTGCTGATCATGGAGCTCATCAACAACGTCGCCAAAGCCCATGGCGGCTACTCGGTGTTCGCCGGGGTCGGCGAGCGAACCCGCGAGGGCAACGACCTCTATCACGAGATGATCGAGGGCGGCGTCAACAAGGCGGGCGGCGGCGAGGGGAGCAAATGCGCCCTGGTCTACGGCCAGATGAACGAGCCGCCGGGCGCCCGCGCCCGCGTCGCCCTGACGGGGCTCACGGTCGCCGAGGACTTCCGCGACAAGGGACAGGACGTGCTGTTCTTCGTCGACAACATCTTCCGCTTCACGCAGGCGGGCTCCGAGGTGTCGGCCCTGCTCGGCCGCATTCCATCGGCGGTGGGCTACCAGCCGACGCTCGCGACCGACATGGGCGCGCTGCAGGAGCGCATCACGACGACCAACAAGGGCTCGATCACCAGCGTGCAGGCCATCTACGTGCCGGCCGACGACCTGACCGACCCCGCGCCCGCGACCTCCTTCGCCCATCTCGATGCGACCACCGTGCTGTCGCGCTCCATCGCCGAGAAGGGCATCTACCCGGCCGTGGACCCGCTCGACTCCACCTCGCGCATGCTGTCGCCGGGCGTCGTGGGCGAGGAGCACTACGGCGTCGCCCGCCAGGTGCAGCAGGTGCTCCAGCGCTACAAGGCGCTGCAGGACATCATCGCGATCCTCGGGATGGACGAGCTCAGCGAGGACGACAAGGTCGCGGTCGCCCGGGCCCGCAAGATCGAGCGCTTCCTCAGCCAGCCCTTCCACGTCGCCGAGGTGTTCACCGGCTCGCCCGGCAAGCTGGTCTCGCTCGCCGACACCATCAAGGGCTTCAAGGGCCTGGTCGAGGGCAAGTACGACCACCTGCCGGAGGCCGCCTTCTACATGGTCGGCACCATCGAGGAGGCGGTCGAGAAGGCCCAGCGCCTCGCCAAGACGTCCTGATCCATGGCGACCTTTCCCTTCGAGCTCGTCTCCCCCGAGCGGCTGCTGTTCACCGGCGAGGTGGAGTCCGTGGTCGTGCCGGGCACGGAGGGCGAGTTCACCGTGCTCAAGGACCACGCGCCGTTCATGTCGACGCTGAAGCCGGGCATCGTGACGATCGCGGAGTCCGGCGCCAAGGTTTCGAAATTGTTCGTGCGTGGCGGCTTCGTGGACGTGAACCCCGCGGGCCTCACCATTCTGGCCGAGACCGCGCTGCCGCTTGCCGAGCTCGATGCCGCGCGGCTCGACACGGAGATCAAGGAGGCCTCGGACGACCTCGCCGGCACCTCGGGCGACGAAGCGACGCGCAAGGCGCAGGAGAAGCTCGACCAGTTGCGCGAGCTGAAGGCCGCCGCCGCGCTCTGACCGTCCAACCCGGTGCCGTCATCGCGAGCGAAGCGTGTCGATCCACCGTTCCACGCGGGGAAGCCTGGATCGCCATAGCGCTGGCCCGCCTCGCGAAGACGGCGGAGCAGTCAAGGCCATCGTTTTGGAACGGACGTTCAGGCCGCAAAGCGGCCGAAGGCCTCCAGCACCCGTTCGTAGTTCGCCCGCCGGTGCGGCATCACGCGCCGGGGCAGCTCGGCCAGCGGCAGCCAGGCCCAGTCGATGAACTCCGGCCGGACCCCGCCGATCGGCTCGGTGACGTTGATGCGGCTGTCCTCGCCGATGAAGCGGAACGCCACCCATTTCTGGGTCTGTCCGCGATAGGCGCAGAGCGGATGCCACGGACCCTCGTAGGGTGGGAAGTCGTAGTCCCACCACGTGTCGGTCGCGGCCAGGACCTCGACGTCGAGGATGCTGGTCTCCTCGGTCAGCTCGCGCCGCGCGGCCGCGACCAAGTCCTCGCCGGGATCGATCCCGCCTTGCGGCATCTGCCATTCGTAGCCCGCCCGCACCGTCTCGGGGCCGTCGCCGTGGCTGAACCCGGCGAACACCAGGCCCGCGGCATTGAACAGCGCGATCCCCACATTGGGCCGATAGGGCAGCGACTCGGTCTCAGGCATGCGTGTCCCTCGCAATTGCACAAAGATGTTGCATGCGCGATGCTGCGTTGCAATGTGCCTGCGACAGGTCGATAATCGATTGCAATGGAACTGCCCGACCTTCGCGATTACGAACGCCTGCGCCAGGGTTTCGGGTGGCATCTTCCGGCCCGCTACAATATCGGCGTGGATGTCTGCGACCGCTGGGCGTCACTCGCGCCTGCGCGGCCCGCGATCGTCGAGTGGCACGCCTCCGGCCCGCGCCCGACCAGCTACGGGGCGCTGCGGGCGTGGTCCAACCGGCTCGCAAACCTCCTTCGCGGGATTGGCATCCGCCGGGGCGATCGCGTCGGGCTGATCCTTCCCCAGTCCGCCGCCGTCGTGGCCGCTCATATCGCCATCTACAAGCTGGGCGCGGTGGCCCTGCCCATGGCGGCGGTGTTCGGGCCGGACGGGCTGGCCTATCGCCTTGCGGATTCGGGTGCGGTCGCCGTGCTCACGGACGCCGCGGGGGGCGCCAAGCTGTCCCGGATCGAGCCGGCCCCGCCGGCGCTGCGCCACGTGCTTTTCGTCGACGGCGACCTGCCGGCTCGGTGCGCGCGGGAAAGCGATGTCTTGGAGCCGGTGGACACGGGGCCGGACGACCCCGCCCTCATGATCTACACCTCCGGCACCACGGGGCTGCCCAAGGGCGCGCTGCATGGCCACCGCGTGCTGCTCGGCCATCTGCCCGGGGTCCGCTTCAGCCACGAGTTCCTGCCCCAGCCCGGCGATCTCATGTGGACGCCGGCCGACTGGGCCTGGGCCGGGGGCCTGCTCAACGCGCTGCTGCCGAGCCTGCACTACGGCGTGCCGGTGGTCGCCCGGTCTTTCGAGAAGTTCGATCCCGCAGCCGCCTGGGCGCTGATGAGCGAAGCGGGGGTGCGCAACGCCTTCATTCCGCCCACGGCGCTGCGCCTGCTCGGCACCACGCCACCCGGCGGGGCGCGGCCCGCGCTGCGGACCCTGACGTCGGCCGGCGAGGCGCTCGGCAGCGAGACGGTGGCGTGGGGCCGCGAGGCGTTCGGCCTCGCCATCAACGACGTCTACGGGCAGACCGAGTGCAACTACGTGCTGGCCTCATGCGCCGCGATCGGCATCGCCCGGCACGGCTCCATCGGCCGCCCGGTGCCTGGTCACGACGTTGCGGTGATCCGGCCCGACGGCTCGCCCTGCGGCGCCGACGAGCCCGGCGAGATCGCCATCGCGGCGCCCGATCCGGCGATGTTCCTCGGCTACTGGAACAACGCCGCGGCCACGGCCGCCAAGTTCCGCGGGCGGTGGATGGTCACGGGCGACCGCGCCAGGGCCGATGCCGACGGCTATGTGACCTTCCTCGGCCGGGACGACGACATCATCACCTCGGCGGGCTACCGGATCGGCCCGGCCGAGATCGAGGACTGCCTGCGCGGGCATCCGGCCGTCGCGACCGCGGCGGCGGTCGGCCAGCCCGATGCCCTCCGCACCGAAATCGTCAAGGCTTTTGTCGTGTTGAAGCCCGGCTTTGCGGCATCGGGCGAGCTCGAGACCGCGATCCGCGACCACGTGCGCCAGCGCCTGTCTGCGCATGAATACCCCCGGGTGATCGCCTTCGTCGACGCCCTGCCGACCACAAGCTCGGGCAAGATCATCCGGCGGCTCCTCCGCGAGCGGGCCTGATCCGAGCCGGCCTGGATCGACACGGCGCTGCGCGCCTCGCGATGACGGGCTCTGCACGGCACAACCTGTCGTCTCACATAAAGCTTAGCGGATCGACGTCGACCGCGACGGCCACGCTGCCGCGCGGCGGCGGGGCGGCGCCGATGGCGCTTCGCAGGAATGCCTGCAGGTCGGCGCTGCGCGGCGCCTTGATCAGGAGGCGCAGGCGGTGGCGGCCGCGGATCATGGCGATCGGCGCTTCGGCGGGTCCGAGCACCAGGATGGCGGTTCCGGCCGCGAGCGCGGCTGCGGCCCGGGCGAGGGCGCGGGCGTGGGTTTCGGCGGCGGCCCGGTCGGTGGCCGACACGACCAGGGCCGCGAGACGCCCGAAAGGCGGCAGGCCGGCCGCCACGCGTCCGGCGATCTCGACGCGGTAGAAGGCCTCGACGTCGCCGGAGAGCAACGCGGCCATGACCGGGTGCTCGGGCTCGAACGTCTGCAGCATCGCCCGGCCGGGCTTGTCGCCACGCCCCGCCCGTCCCGTGACCTGCTGGAGAAGCTGGAATGTCCGCTCGGCGGCCCGGGGGTCGCCGTTGGCGAGCCCCACATCCGCATCGACCACGCCCACCAGGGTCAGGAGCGGGAAGTGATGCCCCTTGGCGACGAGCTGCGTGCCGATCACGATGTCGACGGCCCCTGCCGCGACGGCGGCCAGCTCCTGCCGCAGCCGCGGGGCGCCGCCCGGCATGTCGGAGGAGAGCAGCAGCGTGCGGGCCGCGGGGAAGCGCCGGGTCACCTCCTCGGCCAGCCGCTCGACGCCGGGGCCGCAGGGGACCAGCGAATCCGGCGCCTCGCAGGCGGGGCAGGTGACCGGGCGGCGTTCCGTGTGCCCGCAATGGTGGCAGACCAGCGTGCCGCGGAACCGGTGCTCGACCAGCCATGCCGTGCAGTCCGGGCAGCGGAACCGGTGGCCGCAGGTGCGGCACAGGGTGAGCGGCGCGTAGCCCCGGCGATTGAGGAACAGGAGGGCCTGCTCGCCCCCCGTCAGGGCCGCCTCGATCCCCGCGACCAGCTGCGGCGCGAGCCAGCTGCCGCGCGCGGGCGGGGTGCGGCGCATGTCGATCGCCTCCAGCCGCGGCAGGGGTTTGGCCCCGAACCGGACGGGCAGGCGCAGGTGCCCGTAACGGCCCTGCTCGGCATTGACGCGCGTCTCGACCGAGGGCGTCGCCGAGGCGAGCACCACCGCCGCGCCCTCGAGCCGGCCGCGGATCACGGCCATGTCGCGCGCGTGATAGGTGATGCCCTCGTCCTGCTTGTAGGCTGCCTCGTGCTCCTCGTCGACGACGATCAGGCCGAGGTCCGAGAAGGGCAGGAACAGGCTCGACCGGGCGCCCGCGACCACCCGCACTTCGCCGGCCGCCACGCCCTGCCACACCGCGGCCCGGCGCCGGCTGCCGACTTCCGAGTGCCACTCGGCCGGCTCCGTGCCGAACCGCGCGGCAAAGCGCGTCATGAACTGCCCGGTGAGCGCGATCTCCGGCAGCATGATCAGCACCTGCCGTCCCGCCCGGAGCGCGGCCGCGACGGCTTCGAAGTAGACGTCCGTCTTGCCCGACCCCGTCACCCCCTCGAGGAGCGTGACGCCGAACGCCCGGGCCTCGACGGCCGCGACCAGGGCACGGGCGGCGTCCTGCTGCAGGGCATCGAGCGGCATCCCCGCATGGTCGGGATCGGGCCGGCCGGCGGCCGGGCGTGCGGCGCGCGGTTCGGCCAGGATCGCGCCCTCACGGGCCAGCGCATCGACGACGCCGACGCTCACGCTCGCCGCCGCGGCGAGCGCCGCCTTGGACATCGCCTCGCCGCCCGCCAGGGCCGCCATCACGCGCAGGCGGGCTGGCGTCGGCCTCGAGGGCGCCACCGCGCCGGCGCGGTAGACGAGGCGGACCGGTTCGCTGCCGTCCTGGCCCATCGGGCGCACGGCCATGCGCAGGACCATGCCGCGCGGCATGGTGGTCCAGCGCGCCACCCAGTCGATGAAATCGAGCAGCGGCTGGCGCAGCACCGGGAAGGGCAGGCGGGCGGCCACGGGCTTGAGGTTGGCGCCGCCGCCCGGCACGCGCCGGGTCTCGAAGACGAGCCCGACGGTGCGGCGCGTGCCCAGGGGCACCTCGACGCTGGCCCCTGCCTCCACGGCGATGTCGGGCGGCACGCGATAGGAGTAGGTCTGGTCGATCGCGACGGGGATCAGGACCTCGGCGATGGTCGCTTCGGTGGCCTCCGGCTCGGGCTCGGCGGCCGGTCCGGGGCGGGCCGCCTGGGCGCGCCGTGGAGCCGGGGAGCCCGCCACGGGAGCCTTCGTCAGAACCGCAAGTTGAAGACGCGGTGCGGCACCAGCGCCCCTTCCTCGACCGGGCCGAACGCGACCGCGACCCCGCCGCAGGTCGCATAGGCAAGCCCAGCCAGGGGGGCATCGCGCCCGAGCAGCAGCAGGCTCTTGCCCCGCCGGAGCTGCGCCGCGCCCCCGCGATCCACCGCGACATGCTGCAGCTCGCCGAGCGCGACGTCGACCGGCTGCAAGAACGCGCCGGGGTCGGCCCCCTCAGCCTCGAGCGCCTGCAGCGTGACGCCATGCGCCTCCTGCAACGGCCCGACCCGGGTGCGGCGGAGGGCCGTGACGTGGCCGAGGCAGCCGAGCGCCTCGCCGAGATCGCGGGCGATCGCCCGCACATAGGTGCCCTTGGTGCAGCGAGCCTCGAACACCGCCTCGTCCGGCGAGAACGAGGTGACCAGGAGCGAAACGATCGTCACGGGGCGGGGCGCCAGCTCAACGATCTCGCCCTCGCGGGCGCGGTCATAGGCCCGCTCGCCATTGACCTTGATGGCCGAGTAGGCCGGCGGGCGCTGCATGATGGT
>CAXUMV010000110.1:0-2708 GCA_964252065.1 uncultured Lichenihabitans sp. | reverse complement strand
CGCTTCGAGCGCCGCCCGGTCTGGCCGCGACGCGCTGGTCGCCACGACCGTGCCTTCGGAGTCGTCCGTATCTGTCTGCGCGCCCCAGGCGACGCGGAACCGATAGGCCTTCTCCCCGTCCTGCACGAAGGGCACAGTCTTGGTGGCCTCGCCGAAGGCGATGGGCAGGATGCCGGAGGCGAGCGGATCGAGCGTGCCGGCATGGCCCGCCTTCTTGGCCTGGAACAGGTGCTTGAGGCGGCTCACCGCGTGGGTCGAGGTCATGCCCACCGGCTTGTCGAACACCAGCCAGCCGTTCACCTCGCGGCGGGGCATGCGGACCTGCCCGCGGGCCGGGCGCTCGGGGGCAGGGGCGAGGGACTCCGCGGCGGGTACGGGCAGGGACATCGGGGCGATCTGGTCCATGGCTCGAGGAGACAACGGGGGCTCAGCGCCCGTCGGTGTCGTCCGTGTCGGGGTCCTCGCCGAGCACGGCGAGGTCGCGCTGGACCGCGGGCGAAGCGAGGATGGCATCGATGCGCGCCGACTTGGCGAAGCTCTCGTCGGCGCGGAACCGGACGTCGGGGGCGAAGCGCAGGTTCACCCGGTGGGCGATCTCCGTCCGGATCACCTTGCGGTGCCGGTCGAGCGCGGCCAGCACGTCCTTCATGTCCTTGCCCCCGAGCGGCATGACGTAGACGGTCGCAAGCCGCAGGTCGGGCGACATACGCACCTCCGGCACGGTCACGACATGCCCATCGAGCACGGGGTCGTTCACGAGGCCGCGCGACAGCACCGCGGCGACCTCGTGGCGCACGAGCTCGCCGACCCGCAGCATGCGCTGCGAGGTCTCGCCCGTGGCGGTCTTCTGGTGGGGCTTGGCCATCGCTCCAGCTCAACGGTTATGCCCTTCTCCCGCCTGCGGGAGAAGGTGGCCAACGGCCGGATGAGGTGGTCCTCGGTCGGTGAGTCCCCTCATCCGCCCTGTCGGGCACCTTCTCCCGCGGAGCGGGAGAAGGGATCAGGCGGCGGCCGTCAGAGCGTCCGCGCTTCGGTGTGGACGATGTAGCACTCGATCACGTCGCCCTGGCGCATGTCCTGGTAGCTCTCGAACGCCATGCCGCATTCCTGGCCGGCGGTCACGTCCTTGACCTCGTCCTTGAAGCGCTTGAGCGTCGACAGCTTGCCCTCGTGCACCACGACGTTGTCACGGATGAGGCGGACATGGGCGCCGCGCTGGACGTTGCCGTCGGTCACGCGGCAGCCGGCCACCTTGCCGACCTTGGAGATGTTGAACACCTCGAGGATCTGCGCGTTGCCGAGCATCTCTTCCCGCAGCAGCGGGGACAGCATGCCGGACATCGCCGCCTTCACGTCATCCACGAGGTTGTAGATGATGTTGTAGTAGCGGATCTCGATGCCGCCCTGCTCGGCGAGGTTGCGGGCTTCCTTGTGCGCCCGCACGTTGAAGCCGAGGATCACCGCGTTCGAGGCTTCCGCGAGGGTCACGTCGGATTCGGTGATGCCGCCGACGCCCGCATGCACCACGCGGGCGCCGACCTCGTCGGTGCCGAGCTTCTCGAGGGTCGCGATGATCGCCTCCGCCGAGCCCTGCACGTCCGCCTTGATGACGAGCGGGAACTCCTTGCGGCCAGCCGTCTTGAGCTGGCTCATCATGTCGGCGAGCGAGCCGCGCGCCGTGCCGCCGCGCACCGCGAGCTTCTCGCGCTTCTGCCGCTCGCGGTATTCGGTGATCTCGCGAGCGCGCGCCTCGTTCTCGACCACGGCCACCCGGTCTCCTGCGTCGGGCGCGCCGGAGAAGCCGAGGACCTCGACCGGGAAGGACGGGCCGGCCTCGGACACCGTCTCGCCCTTGTCGTCGATCAGGGCGCGAACGCGGCCGTACTGGGCACCGGCGACGATCAGGTCGCCGGGCTTCAGGGTGCCGCGCTGGACCAGCACGGTGGCGACGGGCCCACGGCCACGGTCGAGCCGCGCCTCGATCACCGTGCCCTCGGCGGCCCGCTCGGGGTTCGCCTTCAAATCCAGGAGCTCGGCCTGCAGCTCGATGCCTTCGAGCAGCTTGTCGAGGTTGATCTTCTTGGTCGCCGACACCTCGACCTCGAGGACGTCGCCGCCCATGATCTCGGTCTGCACGTCGTATTGGAGCAGTTCGGCGCGAACCCGCTCGGCCTTGGCGCCGGGCTTGTCGATCTTGTTGATCGCCACGATCATCGGCACGCCTGCGGCGCGGGCGTGGCTGATGGCCTCGGCCGTCTGGGGCATGACCCCGTCGTCCGCCGCCACCACCAGCACCACGATGTCGGTCACCTTGGCGCCGCGCGCCCGCATGGCCGTGAAGGCGGCATGGCCGGGCGTGTCGATGAAGGTGATCGGGTTGCCGCCCGGCGCCGTCACCTGGTAGGCGCCGATGTGCTGGGTGATGCCGCCCGCCTCGCCCGACACGACGTTGGCGTGGCGGATGGCGTCGAGCAGCGAGGTCTTGCCGTGGTCGACGTGGCCCATGATGGTGACCACGGCCGGACGCGGCAGCAGGTGGTCGTCCTGGTCGGGGACGTCGAACAGTCCTTCCTCGACGTCCGACTCGGCGACGCGGCGCACCGTGTGGCCCATCTCCTCGGCGACGAGCTGGGCCGTGTCGGCGTCGAGCGTGTCGGTGATCTTCAGCATCGAGCCCTGCTTCATCAGCAGGCGCACGACGTCGACGC
>CAXUMV010000109.1:7044-9377 GCA_964252065.1 uncultured Lichenihabitans sp. | reverse complement strand
CGTCCTCACGGCCACCGGGCGCGAACCTGCGGCCATGACGGCCGCCGCCCTGTTCCGGGCCGCCGGCAAGGCCGGGCTGCGCTGCCGCAGGCGTCGCTTTGCCTGGCCCGACCTCGCCCGCCTCGGAGACGCGCTGCCCGCGATCGTCTCGCTGCGCGACGGCAGCCGCATGCTCCTTCTCGAACTGCGCGAAGCCGGCGGCACGGCCCTGGCGGTGCTCGAAGACCCGCGCAATGCCGGCGCCGACCCGGTGGTGGTCGACCGCCTGCGCTTCGAGCAGGCCTGGACCGGCGAGACCGTGGTCGTGCGGCCCGTAACGGCGGGGGCCGCCGGCCGTCCGTTCGACTGGCGGACGGTCGCAGCGCTCCTGGCCGAGGAGCCGCGCCTGCTGCGCGATGCGGTCGCCTGCACGGTGGCGTTGGCCGCGCTCGCCGCGGCACCCATCCTCTTCGTCCAGCTCCTGTTCAGGCGGGTGCTGCCGGCCCGGGCGGAGCATTCGCTGCTGGTGGTCGGCCTCGTCCTGCTCGCGGTCGTGATGGCCGAGGCGGTGTTCCGGGGGCTGCGCGGCTATCTGGCCTCGCGCCTGTCGGCGCGGGCGGAGGCGCGCCTGTCGGCCCGGCTGTTCGACAGGCTGCTGGCGCTGCCGCCCACCGCCCTCGACGGCATGCCGGTCGGGGAAGCCTGCCAGCGGTTCGGCGAGCTGCGGGTCGTGTCCGAGACGGTCAGCCAGCTCGTGCCGCGCCTCGCGCTCGACCTCGGGGTGCTGGTTCTGTTCCTGCCGCTGATCGCGATGCTGAACGCGCCGCTCCTGCTCGCCTTCGTGGCGCTGGGCGGGGCGGGCGCCGCCCTGCTGATCCCCGCGCTGCCGCGCCTGCGCCGGGCGGGCGAGCGGCTCGCCGAGGCCCGCGCCGCGCGAGGCGCCTTCCTGGTGCAGTCCCTTGCAGGAATCGGCGCCGTCAAGGGGCTGGCGCTCGGCCCCGACCGCATCCGGCGCTGGGACCGCCTCACGGCCGCGGTCGGCAAGGCGCGCCTCGACGAAGCGCGCGTGGCGGACGTCATCGAGGCCTTTGCGCTGCCGGCCGAGCGGGTGCTCGTGCTCGGCCTGCTGGCTCTCGGCTTCGGGGTCGCGGCGCTGCGCGGCAGGCCGGCCGAACTCGCGCCGCTGATCGGCGCCGTGCTGCTCGTGCAGCGCGCCATCGCGCCCTTGCCAGACGTGGCGGCGCTCGCCCGTGCGCGGGGCGCCGCGCGCACGGCGGGGCGCCGCCTCGGCGTCCTCGTGAACCGGCCGGCGGAAGCCGCCGACGCGACCACGGCGGCTCCCGCGGTGCTGGGCGGCGGGATCGCGTTCGAGGCCGTGCGCTTCCGCTATCCCGGGGCGGCCGCCCCGGCTCTGCGCGGGGTCTCCTTCGCGATCGCACCGGGGACGACGCTCGGCATCATGGGCCGCAGCGGGGCCGGCAAGACGACGATCGTCCGCCTGCTGCAGCGCCTGCACGCGCCCCAAGGCGGCACGGTCCGCATCGGGGGGACCGACATCGCGGCGATCGAACCGCGACGGCTGCGCCGGGCGGTGGCGCTGGTGCCGCAGACCAGCCTCTTCCTCGCGGGCACCATCCGCGAGATCGTCACGGCGGCCTGCCCCGACGCCGGCTTCGAGGCGATGACCCGGGCCGCCGACGCCGCGGGGGCGAGCGAGTTCATCGACCGCCTGCCGCGCGGCTACGAAACGCGCCTTGCCGACGGCGCCCCGACCCTGTCGGCCGGCCAGCGCCAGCGGCTGGCCCTTGCCCGTGCGCTGGTCACGAGCCCCCCGATCCTCATCCTGGACGAGGCGCTCGGTGCCCTCGACGCGGACCTCGAGGGCAGCGTCGAGGCCGGGCTGCGCGAGGCACGGCAGGGCCTGACGACGATCATCGTCTCGCATCGCCTCGCGACCCTGATGACCTGCGACGCCATCCTGGTCATGGCCGACGGCGAGGTGCGCGACTTCGGCGCCCACCACGAGCTCCTGGAGCGCTGCGACCTCTACGGCGCGGCCTGGGCCCGGCAGCGGGGCGCGATCGAGGGCGAGGGCGGCGAGGGCCTGCTGGCCCTCGCCTGAGCCCTGCCGGCAGCCTAAAACGAGGGCGAGGCGGGGGCTTGCGCCGGGCGGCGGGCTGGCGTTGAAGCGGAGGGCGCATCGCCGTGCAGCATCCGCGAGGGCTGAGCATGACCGCCGTCATCATCGTCGGGGCCGGACAGGCCGGCTTCCAGGCCGCGACCTCGCTGCGCGAGTTCGGCTTTGCGGGCACGATCACGCTGATCGGCGAGGAGACCGAGATCCCCTACCAGCG
>CAXUMV010000109.1:660-7034 GCA_964252065.1 uncultured Lichenihabitans sp. | reverse complement strand
CTCCAGCTGCGCCCCTCGGCCTTTTTTGCGGCGCGCGACATCGCGGTCCTGACCGGGGAACGCGTGACGCGCATCGAGCGTGCGCTCGGCCGGGTGGCGGTCGCCTCCGGCCGGCTCTACCCCTACGACCACCTGATCCTTGCGACCGGCGCGCGCAACCGCCTGCTCCCGGGCGAGGGGGGAACGCTGGCCGGCGTCCTCTACCTCCGCACCCTGTCCGACGCCGCGGCCCTCAAGACGCGCCTCGATGCGGAGGTGCGCCGCGTCGTGGTGCTGGGGGCGGGCTTCATCGGGCTCGAGTTCGCGGCCGTGGCGGCCAAGCGCGGGGCGGAGGTCACCGTGGTCGAGATGGCGGACCGCCCGATGGCCAGGGCGCTCTCAGCGGCCATGTCCGGCTTCTTCCGCGCAGCGCACGAGGCCATGGGCGTGCGCTTCCGGTTCGGGACCAGGGTGGCGCGGCTCGAAGGCGAGGGCGGCCATGTACGGCATGTCGTGCTCGAGGACGGGCAGGCGCTGGCGGCCGATCTCGTCGTGGTCGGCATCGGGGTCGTGCCCAACACCGAGCTTGCGGCGGAGGCCGGCCTCGCGGTCTCCAACGGCATCGCGGTCGATGCCACGCTGGCGACGGCCGACCCCGCGATCTCGGCGATCGGGGACTGCGCCATCCATCCCTCCCGCTTCGGGCCGGGCGTGCCGCTGCGCATCGAATCGGTCCAGAACGCCATCGACCAGGGCCGCTGCGTCGCGCGGCGCATCACCGGGCAGCCCGAGCCCTACGGGGCCGTGCCCTGGTTCTGGAGCGACCAGGGCCCCTACAAGCTGCAGATCGTGGGCATCGCCTCGCCGGGCGACGACACGGTGGTGCGCGGCGACCCCTCGAGCGGGCAGTTCTCGGTGTTCTGCTACGCGGGCGCGGGTCTGCGCGCGGTCGAAAGCGTGAACCGCGCGCAGGACCACATGGCGGCCCGCCGCTTCCTCGCCCAGCACCGCGGCCCCACCCCGGAAGAGGCGGCGGACCTTGCGTTCGATCTTAAGGCGTTCTCGCAGCGCAGCGGCTGATCGTCCGTCAGACGGCAGAGCTCGGCTCAGACCCGAGAAAACTCAATGAAGCAGATCGGGCATCGAACGCCGCCATCGTCATCGCGAGCGCAGCGTGGCGATCCATGGCCGGGCTTCCCCTAACGTCGCCATGGATCGCCACGGCGCTTCACGCCTCGCGATGACGGACCCAGGCCTTCGCCGCGCGCGCTCGGTTACAGAATAAACCGCGACAGGTCGGCGTTGCGGGCGAGATCGCCGATGTTGCGCTGGACGAAGGCGCGGTCGACCGTGATCGTCTCGCCGGCCCGGTCGGGCGCGGTAAAACTCACCTCGTCGAGCACGCGCTCCATCACGGTCTGCAGGCGCCGGGCACCGATGTTCTCGACGCTCGTGTTCACCTGCACGGCGACGCTCGCGAGCTCGTCGATGGCGTCGGGCGCAAAGGCGAGATCGACCCCTTCGGTCTTCATCAGGGCCACGTACTGCTTGACGATGCTCGCTTCCGTCTCGGTGAGGATGCGGCGGAAATCGTCCTCGGTCAGGGACGCGAGCTCGACCCGGATCGGCAGGCGCCCCTGCAGCTCGGGCAAAAGGTCGGAGGGCTTGGCGACGTGGAACGCCCCCGAGGCGATGAACAGGATGTGGTCGGTCCTCACCGTGCCGTGCTTGGTCGACACCGTGGTGCCCTCGATCAGCGGCAGCAGGTCGCGCTGCACGCCCTCGCGGCTCACCTCCCCAGCCCCGCGGGCGCCTTCGCGGACACAGATCTTGTCGATCTCGTCCAGGAACACGATGCCGTTGTTCTCGACGTCGCGGATCGCCTCGGCGGTGACCTGCTCGGGGTCGAGCAGCTTGTCGCTCTCCTCGGCGATCAGGGGGGCGTGGGCATCGCGCACGGCGAGCTTGCGCGGCTTGGTGCGGTTGCCGAGCGCCTTGCCGAAGATGTCGCCGATGTTGATCGCGCCCACGGAGGCGCCCGGCATGTTGGGCAGGTCGAACATCGGCAGGCCGGGCGCCTGCGCCATGACCTCGATCTCGACCTCCTTGTCGTCGAGCTCGCCGTTGCGCAGGCGGCGCCGGAAGGCATCGCGCGTGCCGGCCGAGGCCGAGGCGCCGACCAGCGCATCGAGCAGGCGCTCCTCGGCCGCCATGTGGGCCTTGGCCTCGATGCCCTTGCGCTTGCGGTCCTTCACCAGCCCGATGCCGATCTCGAGGAGATCGCGGACGATCTGCTCGACGTCGCGCCCCACATAGCCGACCTCGGTGAACTTGGTGGCCTCGACCTTGAGGAAGGGCGCGTTGGCGAGCTTGGCGAGGCGGCGCGAGATCTCGGTCTTGCCGCAGCCGGTCGGCCCGATCATCAGAATGTTCTTGGGCAGCACCTCCTCGCGCATCGGGCCCGTGAGCTGGAGCCGGCGCCAGCGGTTGCGCAGGGCGATCGCGACCGCGCGCTTGGCGTCGCGCTGCCCGATGATGTGCCGGTCGAGTTCCGACACGATCTCGCGGGGCGAGAAGTCCGTCATGGATGAGCCTTCCGGGAATTTGGGAGGAGCGCCGGCCTAGCGCGCCGACGCGATGGTCTCGATCACGAGGTTGCCGTTGGTGTAGACGCAGATCTCCGCCGCGATGCCCATGGCCTTGCGGGCGATGGCCTCGGCGTCGAGGCCGGTGTCGAGCAGCGCCAGCCCGGCCGCGAGCGCGTAGTTGCCGCCCGAGCCGATCGCGGCGATACAGCCCTGCTCGCGCGCCTCGGGCTCGAGCACGTCGCCGTTGCCGGTCAGCACCAGCGCGGTGTCGGGGTCGGCCACCAGCATCATGGCCTCGAGCCGGCGCAGGTAGCGGTCGGTCCGCCAGTCCTTGGCGAGCTCGACGGCCGCGCGCATGAGCTGGCCGGGAAACTGGTCGAGCTTCTGCTCCAGCCGCTCGAACAGCGTGAACGCATCGGCGGTCGCCCCGGCGAACCCCGCGATCACGGCGCCCTTGGCGAGGCGCCGCACCTTGCGGGCATTGGCCTTCATCACCGTCTGGCCGAAGCTCACCTGCCCGTCGCCGCCGATCACCGTGTTTCCGCCCTTTTTGACCAGCACGATCGTGGTCGCGTGAAACGTGAGGGGTCGCGTATCGTCGTGAAGCATGGATGGGGTCCGGGCGGCCGACGCGGCGCGCCGTTGGGAATCGCATCTATGGAGATGCCTGAGCGCTTGCAAGGCCGTTGCGGCGCAAGGCTCGGGATGGGATGACGCTGGCATGGTGCCGTCCGGGTTCCGCGCCGCGGCGCCCGGCCTGCCTCGTTCGTCCTGTCCTCGGATCGCCATGACCGTCTCGATCGCCACAATCCTGCGGAGCGCCGTCCTCCCGAGCGCCGTCCTGGCGGCAAGCCTCGGCGCCGCGGGGGCCGAATCGCTCAAGATCCACTACGGCGTCAGCCTGATCGGCCTGCCGATCGGCTCGGCCTCGATCACCGGGTCGATCGATCCGTCGTCCTACCGGATCGAGGCGAACGCCAAGCTCTCGGGGCTGGCCAGCATCCTGTCCACCTCGCATGGCGCCGCCACCGCGACTGGGACGCTGGCCGGGGGGCGCGTGCGGCCCGCCACCTACGCCACGACCTCGGCCAACTCGACCATGACGCGCACCATCCGCATGGCGATGGATGCCGGCACCGTCACGGGCGTCGACATCTCGCCCCCCTTCGATCCGCAGATGAAGCGCGTTCCGGTGACCGATGCCGACAAGCGCAACATCGTCGACCCGCTCGGGGCCTTCGTGCTGACCGTGCCGGCCGGCCAGGACGCCGCCGGCCCCGTGGCCTGCAACCGCCGGCTGCCCGTCTTCGACGGGGCCGTGCGCTTCGACATCGCCTTGAGCTATGTCGGGAGCCGCCACGTCATGGCGAAGGGGTTCGAGGGGCAGGTGGCGGTCTGCGCCGTGCGCTACGTGCCGGTCTCGGGGCACCGGGTCGACAGCAAGGCCGCCCAGTTCATGGCCGACAACAAGAACCTCGAGGTCTGGCTTGCGCCGCTCGCCGGCACCCGCCTGGTCTTTCCGTTCCGCATCTCGGTGCGCACCACCCTCGGCACGACGGTGATCGAGGCGGACGAGTTCGAGACCGAAGCCACCCACGCCTCGGTCCGGTAGTCTCCGCGCTCGCGGGAGACGGGGATCCCCTTGTCCGTCACGGCTGCGCCGTACCACCTTCTCCCGCCGGGCGGGAGCAGAACTCGATTGTGAGAGGATAGGCTCCATGGCGACCATCGTGCTGAGACCCGGCGCCGCCTCCCTGGCCGACTGGGCCGCCATCGGCCGGGGCGCGACCCCGACGCTCGATCCCGCCTGTCGCGAGGCGGTGGCCGCCAGCGCCGCCGCGGTGGCGGCCATCGTGGACCGGGGCGAGCCCGTCTACGGCATCAACACGGGGTTCGGGAAGCTCGCGAGCGTGCGGATCGGGGCCGCCGACCTGCAGACGCTCCAGCGCAACATCGTGCTGTCGCATGCGGCCGGGGTGGGCGAACCGATGCCCGCCGCGGTCGTCCGCCTGATGATCGCCCTCAAGCTCGCGAGCCTCGCCCAGGGCGCCTCGGGCGTGCAGCTCGCGACCCTCGATCTGCTGGACGCGATGCTGGCGCGGGACGTCATCCCGGCCATCCCGGCGCAGGGCTCGGTCGGCGCCTCGGGCGACCTTGCGCCCCTGGCCCACCTGACGGCGGCGATGATCGGTGTCGGCGAGGTGCTGACCCCCGACGGACGCCGGCCGGCCGCCCAGGCGCTGGCGGAGGCGGGGCTCGCCCCCGTCACGCTGGGCGCCAAGGAGGGGCTGGCGCTGCTCAACGGCACGCAGTTCTCGACCGCCTATGCGCTCACCGCCCTGTTCGAGGCCGAGACCCTGTTCCGTACGGGCCTAGTCACCGGCGCCCTGTCGACCGACGCCGCCCGCGGCTCCGACGCGCCGTTCGACCCGCGCATCCACGCGCTGCGCCGCCACCGCGGGCAGATTGACACGGCCGCGGCCCTGCGGGCCCTCATGGACGGCAGCGCCATCCGCGAGTCCCACCGCATCGGCGACGAGCGCGTGCAGGATCCCTACTGCCTGCGCTGCCAGCCCCAGGTCATGGGCGCCGTCCTCGATCTCCTGCGCCAGGCCGCGACCACGCTCGGCACGGAAGCCAACGCGGTCTCCGACAACCCGCTGATCTTCGCCGAGACGGGCGAAGCGCTTTCGGGGGGTAATTTCCACGCCGAGCCGGTGGCGTTCGCGGCCGACATGATCGCCCTCGCGCTCTGCGAGATCGGCTCCTTCGCCGAGCGCCGCATCGCCATGCTGGTCGACCCGGCCCTCTCGGGGCTGCCGGCCTTCCTGACCCCCAAGCCGGGGCTCAACTCGGGCTTCATGATCCCGCAGGTGACGGCCGCGGCCCTGGTCTCGGAGAACAGGCAGCGGGCGGCGCCCGCGAGCACGGACTCGATCCCGACCTCGGCCAACCAGGAAGACCACGTGTCGATGGCGGCGCACGGGGCGCGGCGCCTGCTGCCCATGGCCGGTAACCTCGGCGCGATCCTCGCCATCGAGCTCCTGGCCGCCGCCCAGGGGGTCGACTTCCACGCCCCGCTCGCCTCGAGCGCCCCGCTCGAGGCGGTGCGCCGCCTCGTGCGCGCCGCCGTGCCTCGCCTCGAGGACGACCGCTATATCCATCCCGACATCGCGGCCGCGATCGCGCTCGTGCAGGCCGGCGAGGTCGTGGCGGCCGCCGGCGCCGTGGTCCTGCCCGGCGTCACGCCGGCGGCCGCATAGGATCCCGCCGGGCCGCTCAGGCCAGGCGGCGCCGGGCGGGCGGGCCGCGCAGGATGGCCCGGCGCAGCACGCGGGAGAGCTGCTCGGCCGAATAGGGCTTGTGGAGCAGCTCGAAGCCGTGGGCTCCCTCCTCGGCCAGCACGTGGCTGTAGCCGCTGGTCAGGATCACCGGCAGGCCCGGATTGCTCTGGCGGATGTCCTTCGCGAGCTCGATGCCGCTCTTGCCGGGCATGACGACGTCGGAGAACACGATGTCGAAAGCCGGCGCCGCGGCGCGCAGCTTGACCATGGCGTCCTCGGCATTGGTGGCCCACAGCGTCTCGTAGCCGAGATCCTGCAGGAGCTGGGTCGAGAAGCGGCCGACCTCGAGGTTGTCCTCGACGACGAGGACGCGGCGCCCCGCCCCGCCCGGAACCGGGCCGCTGGCCTGGCCGTCCTCGACGCTCGGCTCGACGTCCGCCGGCGGGTCGATCTCGGGGAGGTACAGGGTGAAGGTCGCCCCCCGCCCCTCCTGGCTTTCGACGTTCACGTCGCCGCCCGACTG
>CAXUMV010000109.1:0-650 GCA_964252065.1 uncultured Lichenihabitans sp. | reverse complement strand
CCCGCGCCGGGCTCGCTCGACACCTCGACGTCCCCGCCCGACTGCTTGGCGAAGCCGAACACCTGGCTGAGCCCCAGGCCCGTGCCCTTGCCGACCTCCTTGGTGGTGAAGAATGGCTCGAAGATGTGACGGATCTCGCTGGAGGGGATCCCAGACCCGGTGTCGGTCATCGACACGGCCGCGAAGCGCCCGGCCGCCCCCGCATGGCCGCGGACCGGCGGCATCGGGCCCGCGGGGGTCAGGCGCAGGGTCAGGACGCCGGTGCCGTCCATGGCGTCGCGGGCATTGACGGCCATGTTGACGAGCGCGGTCTCGAACTGGCTGGCGTCCGCCCGCACGAAGCAGGGATCGCCCGGCACGTTCATGGCCACCACGATCCGGGCGCCCATCACGGTGTCGAGCATCTCGGCGATGCCGCTCAGCCGGTCGCGCAGGTCGAACACCTCGGGTTTCAGGGCCTGGCGGCGGGCGAAGGCCAGCAGCTGGCCCGTGAGGCGCGAGGCGCGGGTCACGGTCTCGGAGATGGCGTCGATGTAGCGCTTGCGCCGCTCCTCGGGGAGGTTGGGACGGCGCATGAGGTCGACGGACGACCGGATCACGGTCAGCAGGTTGTTGAAGTCGTGGGCGACCCCGCCCGTGAGCTGGCCGAT
>CAXUMV010000108.1:0-9440 GCA_964252065.1 uncultured Lichenihabitans sp. | reverse complement strand
GCGCATGCTCGGCGTCCACGAAGGCGCAGACCCCGCCGCGCCGTTGCGCCTCGGCGATGACATGCAAGGTGAGGGTCGTCTTGCCCGACGACTCGGGGCCGTAGATCTCGACGACCCGGCCGCGCGGCAGGCCGCCGACCCCGAGCGCGATGTCGAGACCCAGCGAGCCCGTGGGGATCGTCTCGATCTCCACGGCCTTCTGGTTCTTGCCCAGGCGCATGATGGAGCCCTTGCCGAAGGACCGCTCGATCTGCGACAGCGCGGCCTCGAGCGCCTTGGTCTTATCCACGGATGATCCTTCCACGAGGCGAAGGGGGGCTTGGCTCACGACAGCGCATCCTTGTGACATGGGCGCATGGGCGCCGCAACACACGCAATGTACGCTGTTTGTTCTCGTGCGCAAGTTCTCTTTTCGTTCTCGGACTGCCCCCGTCCATCCCGTGGACCGCAGAAGAAAAGAACCGCAAAAGAAAAGCCGGACCGCGAGGGCCCGGTTTCCGAAACGGCGGCGCCTCTTTCGAGGCAGTCCGACCTCAGCGCGAGTAGAACTCGATCACGAGGTTGGGCTCCATGTGGACCGGGTACGGCACCTCGGTCAGGCCCGGCACGCGCGTCATCTTGGCGGTCATCTTCGCGTGGTCCACATCGAAGTAGTCGGGCACGTCGCGCTCGGCGAGCTGGACGGCTTCGAGCACCACCACCATCTGCTTGCTGGCGTCCTTGAGCTCGATCGCGTCGCCGACCTTCACCTGGTAGGAGGGGATGTTCACGCGGCGGCCGTTCACCCGGACATGGCCGTGGTTCACGAACTGGCGGGCGGCGAACACGGTCGGCACGAACTTGCAGCGGTAGACCACGGCGTCCAGCCGCCGCTCGAGCAGGCCGACGAGGTTCTGGCTCGAATCGCCCTTCTGGCGGATGGCCTCGGCATAATACTTCCGGAACTGCTTCTCGGAGATATTGCCGTAATAACCCTTCATCTTCTGCTTGGCCTTGAGCTGGGTGCCGAAATCGGTCGGCTTGCCCTTGCGGCGCTGGCCGTGCTGGCCGGGGCCATACTCGCGGCGGTTCACGGGGCTCTTGGGACGGCCCCAGATGTTCTGGCCGAGCCGACGGTCGATCTTGTACTTGGCTTCTGCGCGCTTGGTCATCGCTGTTCCTCTCGGACTTCGGGGGGAACGCGCCCTCCTCTGCCGCCTGCCCCAAGAGGCCGGCAGCCGACAGGCTTTTCACTGCGTCGAGTGGAAAACCGCGGGTGCGTCGCCGGGCGGGGCCGAACGGCCCGCGCAACCGACATCGACGCCGGCAGCGAAAGCCACCAGCGACGTCCCGGCTAGTAGGGGCGCAAGGGGGGCCTGTCAACAATCGCGTGGCCACCGTCGCCGTCACGGACCCCGTGCCAAGCCGCCCCGAGCCGTGCCATGGTGGGGCCGACCAACAAGGGGCCGGCCGCGGCCCGATCAGGGGACCCCTCGCGCATGTATATCGCCATGAACAGGTTCAAGGTGCTGAAGACCGAGACAGCCGCGTTCGAGGACCTCTGGCTCTCGCGCGACACGCATCTCAAAAGCGTGCCCGGCTTCGTCGAATTCCACATGCTGAAGGGGCCGGACCGGGACGATCACGTCCTCTACAGCTCCCATACCGTGTGGAGCAGCCAGGAAGCCTTTACGGCCTGGACGACGTCGGAGGCGTTCCGCGCCGCCCATCGCGGCGCCGGCGGCAACCGCCCGCTCTATCTGGGCCACCCGGAGTTCGAAGGGTTCGAGGTGATCCAGACGGTCGGGCGCGGGTGACGCGTTCAGCTCGTCTTCACCCTCGGGTGATGCAATAAGCGCACGATTATCACCGGGCCCGCTCATGCTCGCCGACATGCTTGGTTCCGAACGTCTCGCATCGCCCGCCGACGGCGCGGCGGCTCCCCGGGTGCTCGTCTTCGACAGCGGCCTCGGCGGCCTCACGGTGCTCGAGGCCATCGTGGAGGCGATGCCGGACGCAGCGCTGACCTTCGTGGCCGACGACGCGGTGTTCCCTTATGGCGGCCTGAGCGAGGACGCGCTGGTCGATCGGGTGATGGGGCTGATGGAAGTGCTGGTGGCCCGCCACCGGCCCGCCGTGATCGTGATCGCGTGCCACACGGCATCGACCCTGGTGCTGCCGCCCCTGCGCGCGCGCTGGCCGTCGATCGCGATCGTGGGCACGGTGCCCGCCATCAAGCCGGCGGTCGCACGGTCGCGCAGCCGCATGGTGAGCGTGCTGGCGACGCCGGGCACGGTGGCGCGGCAGTACACCCGGGATCTCGTCGAGCGCTTTGCGGAGGACTGCGCCGTCACGCTGGTCGGCTCCTCGACGCTCGCGCCCATGGCGGAATCCGCGATGCGCGGCGAGGGACCGGGGGATGCGGCGGTCGCGGCCGCCATCGCGCCGGCCTTCGTCAAGGCGGAGGGACGCCGCACCGATGCGGTCGTGCTCGCCTGCACGCATTATCCGCTGCTGCTCGAGACGCTGCGGCGCGTGGCGCCCTGGCCGGTCGACTGGATCGATCCGGCGCCGGCCATCGCGCGCCGCGTCGTCCAGGTGGCGGCCGACCGCGGCCCGGCCGAGGGCGAGCGACCCCCCGCCCTCCCGCACCCGATCCCGGCGATCTTCACCAGCGGGCGGGCCCCGGGTCCCGCGCTGGCGGCTTTCCTGCGGCGGCGCGGCCTCGCGAGCGAGGCGAGCTGGCTAGCCTGAGCCGCGAACAAGCTCAAATCTCTCTTAAAGATTACGCGTGTAACGTGCGGCATCGCCTCCTGTTGCCCGGGCCCGCCATGGTCAGTCTTAAGCCCACCAGAGCACATCCTGCCGCGGCATCACGGCGGCCGGCCCTTCGCCCGAGCCTGACGGTCGGCAAGCGCATCGCCGTCCTCATCGCGGTGCCACTCGTCGGGCTCATCGCGATCTTCGGCCTGTTCGCCGCCAGCGAAAGCCAGGTCGCCAGCCAGCTCGTCGTCAGCCGCTCGAACCTGCGCACGGCGCTCGCCATCAAGGCCTTCCGCGACCAGATCGTCGCGACCCAGCTCGGCATCTCGGCCTTCCTCCTCGAGCCCGGCGAGAGCACGCGCGCCAAGCTGGTCGCCGCCCAGGATGCCGCGAACAAGAGCGTGGCGGCCTTGAGCACGGGGACCGGCGCGCCGCTTCCGGCCTCCCTGTCGAAGGGCATGAGCACGGTCTCGCTCGATGTGGACACGGTCCTCAAGGCGCAGGATGCGCTCGGCTCGGACGGCAAGGCCGGGCTTGCGGAGGCGGTGACACGCGGCATGGACGCGCTCTCGGCCATGCTGAACGAGGACATCGACTACAGCGATCCGTTGGCTGTCGCCATGAGCCAAGCCTTTCACCAGATGGGCCAGGGCCAGCTTCGCTTCACGACGACGCGGGCCGACGCCGATCGCGACATGTTCCAGGCCGGCGCGACCGCGATGAAGAAGGACATCGCCGCCACCTTCTTCGGCGACGCGCTCAAGACCAAGCTGCTCAAAGCCGTGGAGCAGGCCGAGGCGGCGTTCACGGCCTGGGCCAACACGGTGCAGCGGATCGCCGGCGCGCGGAACGCCGCCGCCCTGCACTTCCAGAACCTGTCGGCGGCGGCGGACCTGATCGTCGAATCCGATGCCCGCCTCGCCGACAACGCCGACGCGAAGCTCGGCGCGATCCAGGAGCGCGTCGCCTGGATGGTCGGGGGCACGATCCTCCTCGTCGCCGCCCTCTGCTGCATCCTGAGCTTCCTCATCGGGCGGAGCATCAGCCGCCCGATCAGGCGGCTGGCCCTCGCCATGCGGCGCATGGCGGAAGGGGACCTCGGCGCGGTCGTGGAGCCGAGGCCGGGTCGCGACGAGATCGCCGACATGAGCCGTGCGGTGCTGGCCTTCCGCGAGGCGGGCCTGGAGAAGCGCCGGCTCGAGGCCGAGACGAGCCACGACCGCGTCCTCGCCGAGAAGGACCGGGCCGCCCGCGAACGGGAGAAGGCCGAGGAGGCCCGCTGCGACCGCCTCACCGTCGACGCCCTGGGTGCCGGTCTCGGCAAGCTCTCGGCCGGCGACCTGCTGTCGCGGATCGAGTTGGCGTTTGCTCCGAAATCCGAGCAGCTGCGGCTCGACTTCAACGCGGCGACCGAGCGGCTGAACCAGACCATGCTGACCATCGGCGAGAAGAGCGAGGCCATCCGGCTGCGCACGGACGCCATCGCCCGGGCGGCCGAGGACCTGTCGCAGCGCACCGAGCAGCAGGCGGCCAGCCTCGAGCAGACCGCGGCGTCCCTGCACGAGATCACGGCCACCGTGACCTCGACGGCCGGCCATGCCAGCCAGGCCAGGGGGATCGTCGGCGCCGCGCGGGCCAACGCCCAGGCGAGCGGCGCGGTGGTCCGCCAGGCCGTCGCGGCGATGAGCGGCATCGAAGCCTCGTCCAAGCAGATCCGCCACATCGTGTCCGTGATCGACGAGATCGCGCTGCAGACCAACCTGCTGGCCCTGAACGCGGGCGTGGAAGCCGCGCGGGCCGGCGACGCGGGCCTGGGCTTTGCCGTGGTGGCCTCGGAGGTCCGGGCGCTGGCCCAGCGGTCGAGCGAAGCCGCGCGCGACATCAAGGGGCTGATCACCTCCTCCACGGCCCAGGTCGACAACGGCGTCGGCCTCGTGGCCAAGGCCGGCGAGGCGCTCGACGGCATCGTGACGGACGTGTCGGACCTCGACCGGACCGTCGCGGCCATCGCGACCAGCGCGTCCGAGCAGTCGCGAAGCCTGGCACAGGTCAACGCGGCCATCGGGTCCATGGACAAGATCACCCAGCAGAACGCCGCGATGGTCCAGGAGGCGACGGCCAGCGCCGTGGCGCTCGCCGAGGACACCGAGCAGCTCGTGGCGCTCGTCGGCCGGTTCAGGACCGGGTCAGCGGGCGGGCGTCCCCGGCCGGCGGTCCGGCCTTATAAGGCGCCGCGCCTGCGGGCGGTGCGGTAGCCTTCACCGCAAGCGCGAGGTGTCAGATCAGGCCCTGGTCCCGGAACCGCGCCTCGGCGACCGCGCGAGCGGCCTGGCGGCAGAGCGCGGCGTTCAGGGGAAGCCGCCGATGCTTCCAGCGCTCGGCAAAGAGTTTGGCCGGGTGGGCGGCGGGTTCCCGCGGCGCCTGGAACTCGAACTCGTGCCCGTCGGCGACCGCCACCGTGACGCACGTCCTGTTCGATTGCTGCACGATGTCAGCTCGCATGGCACCCTCCCAACGCATGGACTTGATCCTTGGGATAACGCCATTCTCTCCATTGACAATCGTAAGATTGCTGAAACAGGGCTGGCATTCACTGATTCGGCCATAGGTTGCGCGCTTGCAGCCGTGGTGATGCAAACACGCCACAGTGTCCCTGCCTGGCACAGCGGCTTTGATCCCGGCGTCCGCCTCGCGTAGGATTCGATGCGAGACTGCAGCCGAGCAGCCGTCTCTGCAGCCGAACGGGTCAGCCAACCATGTCGATCTTCCCACGCGCCCGACCTTCGGTCCGTGCCGCCGCGGCCTTGCTGTCGCTCGGCGTGGGTTGGGCGGCGGGACCGGCCTTCCCGGCGGATCTCCCGCGTTACGAACCCCGCATCGTCCATGAGCGCCGGGCCGGGCCATGGCTCGATCCGATCGACCCCGGGCCGACCTCGTCCAGCGGGTATTACGGCTACTTCGGGTACGATCTCACCGGCGTTCCCTATGGAGGCCTCTACAGCGAGCCCTCGACGTGCCTGTTCTCCAGGCCGACGCCCGAGGGCTACCGCACGGTCGACGCCTGCCGGTACTGACGCGGCTTCGAATCCAGGTCAGCGGACGCCCTTCTCCCCGCCCCGGGGAGAAGGTCCGCAAAGCGGGGATAAGGGGAGCTTCGGGCGGAGGCCCCCCTCATCCGCCCTGTCGGGCACCTTCTCCCCGCAAGCGGGGCGAAGGGGCACACCCGCTTCGTCTGTGCACCCGAGTTCGCAGCCCTGCCGGTAGCGACGCGCCTAGCCCAACAGCCCGAGGTCGGCCTGCTGCACGGCGCGGACGACCACGAGCGCCGCGCATAAGGCGGGGCCGAACGGGATGGGCTGGTTGCGGTCGAGCGGGGCGCCGGCCCATCGGCGCATGCCGACGATCGCCAGGGCGCCCGCGGCGGCCAGGAAGACGACCGGCCCGACGCCCTGCCACCCCGTCCAGGCCCCGGCGCCGGCCAGGAACTTGACGTCACCGAGGCCGAGCCCGTCGTGTCCCCGCAGGCGGCGGAATGCCAGCGCGACGGCCAGCAGCACCGCGCCGCCCAGCACCGCCCCTACGGCCGACGCTGCAAGCCCGGGTTCATCAGTCAGGCCGGCCACCCCGAGACCGCTGAGAAGCAGCGTGGCGTTGAGGCGGTTGGGAATGCGATGGGTGCGCCAGTCCACCCAGGCGACGGCGGCCAGCTGCACGCCGAGCAGGCCCCAGGCCAAGGTGTCGAGGAGCACGTTCACGCGCTCCTCATTCATTGTCCTGCGGCACGGCTCCGGGCACGATGCCCGGCTGGCCTTGTGTTTCGGGATAGGTGAGGGCGAGGGTCCGCTCGCCGTTCTTGAGCGTGACCACGTTCCCCGCGATCGACTGGACCACCCAGCCGTGCCGGTCGTCGCCGGGCTTCAGGCTGAAGGAGGTATGGTCGGCATCGTCCAGCACCACGGCCGCGCCGCCCTGCCGGGGCGAACGGATGATGCCGAGCAGCGTGAGACGCGGCGGCGGGGCCTCGGCCTCGACCGGGGCCGGGGGCGGCGGGGGCGCCTCGACGGCGGCTGGCGGCGGCGGGGCCTCGGGCGGGCGTCGCGAGGGGACGAACAGCGGGCGCTCCCGCGTCGCGCGCAGGGTGTCGAGCGGAATGCCGGCGAGCACGCCGTCCGGTGGGGGGGAGGCCGGCGGCTCCGTCGCGGGACTGTCGTCGGCGTGGGCGGCGCCCGCTGCGATCAGCAGGGCCGCGAGACGCCCGAGCAGCGGCCATCCTGTCCGCCTCACGACTTGCCGACCCCGTTCCAGTAGGCGGACAGCACCATGGAAATCTTCAGCATGCCGGCGCTTCCCGGCGCGGCATCGCCCGCGCCCGGGGCCGCGGCGTCGATGGACATCTGGTCGAGCAGCAGCGTGGGGGGCGCCGTCTCGAGCGTGTAGAGCAGGCCCTGCAGGGCGGCGTCGGCCAGCTGGCAGCTGAGCGTCAGCGTGATGGTCGGCGGCGTCGTGCCGCCTCCGGCCGTGTCGAGCTGGGACGAGGTGACCGTGCCGCCGGCCGCCCGGATCGCGGCAACGACCCGTTCCTGCATGTTGGCGCCCGCGACCGTGGCCGAGGTCCCCGCGACGAAGGGATCGGCGCCCGCCCGGGCGAGGCCCGGCGCGCGCGGCCCCTTGGCCCCGGTGAGCCGCGCGTCGAGCGCCTGGATATTCTGCCGGGTCTGGTCCACCACGGCGCGCTGGTCCTGCACGGCGGCCCATTGAGACCACGCATAGGCCAGCCCCGCGAGCAGCGCGAGACCGTGCAGGGCGAGGATCGCCGCCCGCGCCGTCCCGGATCGCCGATCGCGCGTCATGGCACGAGGGCAGCCGGACGGATCGTCGCCTCGATGCTGAACCGGTCGCCCGGATCTTCGGGAAGCCGGGTGGTCGGCGCGAAGAAGCTTGCCCCCGTGAACATCCCGGACGCCGCGATCAGCCGGATCAGGGCGGGCGCGTCGGCCGTGAAGCCGACCAGCCGCAGCTGCGTGCCCGTGATCTCGAAATTAGTGACGAAGCTGTCGTCGGGCACGATGCGCGATACGGCTTCGAGCACGAGCGTCGCGAACGGCACCGCCGCCCGGCGCTCCGCCACGATCCGGCGCGGCACGGCCGCGGGGTCGTTGTCGCCGGCGGCCTTGACGATCTCGGCCCGCTTGGCGGCTCCCTCGCGGTCGAGCTCCTCGGCGACGGCGGCGAGCTGCATCGCGGCGAACTGCCCATAGAGGCTGGAGGCGATCACCAGGGCCACCACGGCCGCCGTCGCGATGCCGAGGCAACGCCGCCAGAACGCGACCGCGAAGGCCGCGGCCGTCGTCCGCGCGATCACCAGCGTCGCCCCCGCCCCGGCGGGCAGCGGGACCCGCGCCTCGACCACGGCCGCGCCGCGGGCCTGCATGGCCGCCATGAGCGGCAGGACGAAGGCCTTGTCGGTCCCCGCGATGGTCAGGCTGATCGAGCCATCGCCCCCCCCGGCCACCGGAGGGCTCCAGCCGAACACCACCTGGTCGGGCGGCCAGGGGGTCAGGCGATCGATCTGGGTGCGCACGATGGCCTCGATGAAGTCGGTGGCGCGGCCGGGGAGATCGAGCGTCCTGAACACGAAGCGTCCCGGATCGAGATCCAGCGTCACATGGCTGTGCCGCAGGAGGCGGGACACCGGACCGGCGGCGGCGGTGCCTGGGGGCGGCAGGCGGCCGAGCGCGGGACCCGTGGCCTTGTCGGCGGCGTAGAGGACGAGGTCGCCGCCCCCGCCCTCCACCGCGACGAGCCGCCGGCGCGTCGAGACGCGGGCCGTGAGATCCGCGAGCGCGAGCGCCGAGGCTTCGAGAAGCCCGAACCAGACGCCCGCCACCCGCTCGACGACGGTCACCGCCGGAACCCTTCACAACGGCGCATGGCGCAGATCGGCCTCATCGTCCCAGGACAGCACCCGGTACGGCGTCCGATCGTCCGGGTAGCAGATGATAACGATCTCGGCGGCAGCCGTGAACCCGTCGGCGAGCACGGCGCGCACGGCGATGCGCGTCGACAGGACCGGCTTGGTTGTGGTCAGCCCCTTGGCGGGGCCCAGGGCGTCGTCGAGGCTTGCGGGATCGACGCCCGGACGGCCGCGCAGCTCGAGGAGGGTGCGGACGCGCTCGCGCGTCATGCCCGGCAAGGCCTCGATGACGACGGGCGCCGCCCAGCGCGGGTCGATCTCGGCAACGCCGCTATAGGTCGTGAGATAGGGGGCGGCGCGGGCCATCAGGGGCGGCGGCAGGCCGGGGAGCGAGGCGAGCTGCAGCGTGTCGGCGAAGGGCCTGTGCGGGTCGGCTTCGCCCGGCTTCGGGCGTCCCACCTGCGTGATGGCCGCGATGCTGGCGGGGGTTTCCTCGTTGGGATCGTAGCCGGCCGGGTGGGCGTTGCCGCCCGCCTCCTTGGGGACGGGCGGGACGCCGCGCAACGCGACGATCCGGCCCGCATAGCCCGCGGCGGCATCCGAGGTGGCCCCAAGGCGCGCGAAAAGCCCGGCCAGCAGCTCCGCGGAGGCGACGTTTACGTCGATCCGCGCCGATTCGCCGAGCGTGCTGAACGAGACGGTCGCATCCCCGACCGCGAGCGTGCCGCTGCCAGGGGCAGGCTCCCGCGCCGAGAGCAGCCGGGCGACCGCCTGGGTGAGGCCC
>CAXUMV010000107.1:8747-9518 GCA_964252065.1 uncultured Lichenihabitans sp. | reverse complement strand
GCCCTCGTGTTCGTCTTCCTGATCCTGGCGGCGCAGTACGAGAGCTGGACCATGCCGTTCATGGTCCTGCTCGCGGTGCCGCTGGCGCTGTTCGGCGCCCTGCTGGCGCTGTTCGTCCGGCAGATGCAGATCGACGTCTACTCGCAGATCGGCTTCGTGATGCTGATCGGGCTCGCGGCCAAGAACGCGATCCTGATCGTCGAGTTCGCCCGCCGCCGGCGCGAGGAGGGCCTGTCGATCGCCGAGGCCGCCATGGAGGCGGGGCGCCTCCGGCTGCGCCCCATCCTGATGACCGCCTTCGCGTTCATCCTGGGCGTGCTGCCGCTGGTGGTGGCGACCGGGGCCGGGGCGGCGAGCCGCCGCTCGCTCGGCACCACGGTGTTCGGCGGCATGCTGGCCGCCACCGTGCTCACCTTGATCTTCGTGCCGGTCTTCTACGCCGTCATCGAACGCATGCGCGAGGGGCGCTCGGCGGACGCCGACCCGCACGCGGGCGCGGAGCCCGACGTCTACGCGCCCGAGCCGCGCGCCGAAGCCGCCGAATAGGAGCTGACCTGATGCGGACCCGATTCCTCCTGCTCGGCGCGGCCGTGGTGGTCGCCGGCGCGGCCGTGCTGGCCAGCCGCGACCTCGCCCTGATCCACCGGTTCGGGCTCGACCGGGTCGCGGTCCTCCAGCCCTACCTACGCTCCGACAAGCCGGCGGCCGCCGTCGCGGCCGCCCCGCCCGCCTTCGTCATGCCCGTCCCGGTCGCCGCCGTGGTCAAGGCCG
>CAXUMV010000107.1:6791-8737 GCA_964252065.1 uncultured Lichenihabitans sp. | reverse complement strand
AACTCGTGCTGCTCGGCGCGGCGGTCGCGGCCGCGGCCGTCGTGGCCAGCCTGGACCGCGACGGTTCGACGGGCCCCGTGACGGCACGGCCGACACCGGCCGCGGCCCAGGGCGCGCCGCCCGCCATGCCGGTGCCGGTGGCCGCCGTGGTCAAGCGGGCGATCCCGATCGACCTCGACTACGCGGCCCGCACCGAGTCGATCCGGGCGATCGCGCTGCAGGCCAAGATCTCGGCCTTCCTGACCGAGCAGCGCGTCATGGACGGCGCGGACGTCAACGCCGGCGACCTTCTCTACCGGCTCGATCCGCGCGACTTCCAGGTGGCGCTCGACCAGGCGAACGCCTCGATCGAGCGCGACAGCGCCTCGCTCGACTACCAGAAGTCGAACTACCGGCGCGGCGACGAGCTCTCCAAGAGCGGCTACATCGCCAAGGACACCTTCGACCAGCGCGCCAGCACCATGCGGCAGGCAGAGGCCGCGCTGTCGGCCGACAGGGCCCTGGCGCGGGCCGCCCAGCTCAACCTCGACTACGCCGAGATCAAGGCGCCCTTCGCCGGGCGGGTCGGGCGCAACCAGGCCCCGGTCGGCACCCTGGTCAGCACCGCGGGCACCGTGCTCAACACCCTGGTGCAGCTCGATCCCGTCTACGTGACCTTCAACCCGAGCGAGACCGACCTCGCCGCGATCGGCAAGGCCCGCCAGGGCGCCACGGTGGCGGTCGACGTGTCGGTGCCGGGATCGGCCGCGACGGAGCACAAGGGCGAGCTGACCTTCATCGACAACACGGTCGACCGCTCGACCGGCACCGTGACGGCCCGCGCGACGATCGCCAACGCGGACAAGACCCTGCTGCCGGGGCAGTATGTCCGGGTGCGCGTCCATCTCGGCCAGCAGCCCGACGCCCTGCTGGTGCCGCAGACCGCGATCGGCTCGAGCCAGCTCGGCAAATACGTCTATGTGGTCGGCGCCGGCAACGCGGTCGAGCAGCGGCTGGTGACGCTCGGGACCACGCTAGGTCCGCTGGTCGCCGTGCTCAGCGGCGTCAAGGACGGCGACCGGGTGATCACCGGCAACCTCCAGAAGATCGGCCCCGGCATGCCGGTGCAACCTCTGCCCGAGACCCCAGCCCCGCCGTCGTAGGCCGCCGCTCTTGCAGGATCATGCCCTTCTCCCGCTCCGCGGGAGAAGGTGGCCGACAGGCCGGATGAGGGGATCCTCCGTCCGTGAGTCCCCTCATCCGCCCTGTCGGGCCCCTTCTCCCGCAAGCGGGCGAAGGGGCTGATCGGATAGGGGGCGGGCGTCGCAAGGATGTCCGACCCTGGCCGCCTCATACCCTCAAAGCGGCCGATCCGGTCCGTCCCGTTCCTCCGGCGGGTAGTCCGCCCCTACCGTCACCGCTTCCCACGCGTCGAAGTCCGCGCGCATCGCGTCGAGCTTTCCCCTCGCAAGATCGAGCGCGGGCTTGCCCAGCAGGAGGTGGTGGGGCGGCTTGTCGGCCGCCACGGCCGTGATCATCGCCTCGGCGGCCCGGACGGGGTCGCCGACCTGCTTGCCGTCGCGGGCGGCGGTCTGCTTGCGCCGCTCCCCGGCGGTCGCGGCGTAGTCCTCGATCACGGTGGCCGACTGGCCGATGGAGCGGCCGGCGAAATCGGTCCGGAACGGACCGGGCTCGACCACCACGACGTGCAGGCCGAGCGGCTCGATCTCGATGGCGAGCGAGGCCGACAGCCCCTCCACCGCGAACTTCGTCGCGTGATAATAGCCGGTCGCCGCAAAGCCCGTCAGCCCGCCGATGGACGACAGGTTGACGATCGTCCCCGCCTTGCGGGCCCGCATGCCGGGCAGCACGGCCTTTGTCATCGCCACGAGACCGAACACGTTCGTGTCGAACATGGCGCGGACCGGCTCGTCCTCGCCCTCCTCGATGGCCGCGAGATAGCCGTA
>CAXUMV010000107.1:1015-6781 GCA_964252065.1 uncultured Lichenihabitans sp. | reverse complement strand
TTGACGAGGACGTCGATCCGCCCGAACCGGGCCTCCGCCTGCTGGACCGCGGCAACGATCTGGCGGGCGTCGGTGACGTCGAGGGGCAGCACCAGGGCATTGTCGCCATGGGTGCCGGCGAGGCCTTGGAGCGAGGCCGTCTGGCGGGCCGTGACGACCGCCCGCCAGCCGCGCTTCAGCACCGCCGTCGCAAGTTGGCGGCCGAAGCCGGTGGAACAGCCGGTGATGAACCAGACGGGATTGCTGGGAAGAGGCATGCCGGATCCTATCGAAGTCGTCGCAACGGCGTCGCAACGGAGATGGGATCGAGGGCGCCCGACGACCAGGGCGACGGGCCGGCGGCCCTGTGGGAAGCGGGGACAAGGCCCAGGCGCCGTGCGGCGGAATCGCTCCTTGCGCGCCGCCGTTGTCCGCCTGCGCCACGGACGCCGGCGCGGCGCCCGGCTGCCGCCTTGATCGCCGCTGCATTTCCGCTATCGCGGGCTGCGGCCGATCGGGCCCGCCCGAATCACGGCAGGTTGGAACGGATGGCGCTGGTCGAATCTCTCTATGGGCGGAACGGCTATGGCGCCTCCCCGGCCCCGGCCACCGAGACCTATCGCGTTCCGCCCCACAACGTCGAAGCCGAGCAGGCGCTGCTGGGCGCCGTGCTGATCAACAACGACGCCTTCGACCGCGTATCGGACTTCCTGAAGCCCGACCACTTCTCCGAGGAGATCCACCGCCGCATCTTCGAGGTGGCGGCCAACCTGATCCGGGCCGGCAAGATCGCGACGCCCGTCACGCTCAAGACCTGGCTCGGCGAGCACGACCTGGGCGGCATCACGGTGCCGCAGTATCTCGCCCGCCTCGCCGCCGAGGCGACCACGATCATCAACGCCGCCGACTACGGGCGCGCCATCCACGACCTCGCGATCCGCCGCAGCCTCATCGCCATCGGCGAGGAGGTGGTCAACGTCGCCTACGATGCGCCCGTCGACCTCGCGCCCAGGGCCCAGATCGAGGAGGCCGAGCGCCGCCTCTACGAGATCGCGGAGACCGGCCGCTACGACGGCGGCTTCCAGGCCTTCTCGACCGCCCTCACCCACGCGATCGACGTCGCGGCCAAGGCCTATGAACGCGACGGCAAGCTGTCCGGCATCTCGACCGGCATGCACGACCTCGACCGCATGCTCGGCGGCCTGCAGAGCTCCGACCTCGTCATCGTGGCGGGCCGCCCGGGCATGGGCAAGACCGCGCTCGCCACCAACATCGCCTTCAACATCGCCAAGGCCTACCAGTTCGAGGTGCGGCCGGACGGCGCGCATGTCGCGACCAACGGCGGCGTCGTGGGCTTCTTCAGCCTCGAGATGTCGTCCGAGCAGCTCGCGACCCGCATCATCGCCGAGCAATCCGGCGTGCCCTCCTACAAGATCAGGCGCGGCGACATCACGGACGACGACTTCCACCAGCTCACCGAGGCGGCCCGGCAGATCCAGACGATCCCGTTCTACATCGACCACACGGGCGGCATCTCGATCGCCCAGCTGACCGCCCGCGCGCGCCGCCTCAAGCGCCAGCGCGGCCTCGACCTCCTGGTGGTCGACTACCTGCAGCTCCTGTCGGGCTCGCGGGCCGGCAGCGCCAACTCCAACCGCGTGCAGGAGCTGACAGAGATCACCACCGGGCTGAAAGCGCTCGCCAAGGAGCTGAACGTGCCGATCATGGCGCTCTCGCAGCTGTCGCGGCAGGTGGAATCGCGCGACGACAAGCGCCCGCAGCTCTCGGACCTGCGCGAGTCCGGCTCGATCGAGCAGGACGCCGACGTGGTCATGTTCGTCTTCCGCGAGGAATACTACCTCAAGAACAAGCAGCCGCGGGAGGGGACGGAGGAGTTCACCACCTGGCTCGCCGACAGCGAGCGGGCGCACGGCAAGGCCGAGGTGATCATCGGCAAGCAGCGCCACGGCCCCACCGGCACGGTGGAGCTGCAGTTCGACGCCGAGGTCACGCGCTTCTCCGACCTTGCGCGGGACGACCATTTGCCGGCCCATATGGGCTGACCCGCACACGGGAGCCCGCCCGCGTTGACCCCGAGCCCGGACGGCCAGGCCGTCCTGACCATCGACTGCGACGCCCTGGCGGCCAACTGGCGCTTGCTTGCGAGGCATGCCGCCCCGGCCGCCTGCGCCGCCGCCGTCAAGGCCGACGCCTACGGAATCGGCATCGCGGTGGCTGTCCCGGTGCTGGCCCGGGCGGGATGCCGGACCTTCTTCGTGGCCCATGTGGCCGAGGGCGTCCAGGCGCGCGCGGCGCTGCGCGAGACCGGCCTCGGCGACGCCGAGGCACGCGTCTTCGTGCTGAATGGCTTCCACGCCTTCGCGGCGCCGCTCGCCCGCTGGGCGGAGGCCGCGTTGCGCCCGGTCCTCAACTCCGTCCCCGAGCTCGCGGCCTGGACGGACGTCGCAGGAGACCTGGGGGGTGGAGGGGCGGCGCTGCAGGTCGACACCGGCATGAACCGGGTCGGCCTGTCCATGGCGGAGGCGGCATCCCTCGCGCCGGCAGCGATCGCAGCCTGCCGCACCGAGCTGCTCATCAGCCATTTCCTCTCCGCCGACCAGCCGGACGACCCGATCAACGCCGTGCAGATCGCGCGCTTCGAGCAGCTGCGGCGAGGCCCGCTCGGCGCCCTGCCGGCGTCGATGGCCAACTCCGCCGGTATCCTGCTGCCGTCCCGGCCCTACTACGACCTCGTCCGGCCGGGGTTTGGGCTCTACGGTGGCAATCCCCGCCCGGGCTACCCCAACCCGATGCAGGCCGTGGTCAGCCTGCACGCCCCCATCCTGCAGATCCGCGATCTCGTGCCGGGCGAGACGGCCGGCTACGGCGGAGCCTGGACGGCGCAGCGCCCGACGCGCCTTGCGACGCTGGGGATCGGCTATGCCGACGGGCTGCCTCGCAACGCCCGGACGGTCGGCCAGGCGGATGGCCCCTTCGCCCTGGTCGGCGCCACGCGCTGCCCCCTGGTCGGGCGGATCTCGATGGACCTCACGCTGGTCGACGTGACCGACGCGCCGGCCGACGACGCCCGCCCCGGGGCGCCGGTCGAACTGCTCGGGCGCGTCACCACGGTCGACGACCTGGCGACCGCCTGCGCCACGGTCGGCTACGAGGTGCTGACCCGGCTCGGCCGGCGTTTCACGCGGCGGGTCATCGGTCGTCCCGGGGGGATCGCGCGGCGTGACGCGGTGATGTAGGACGGGCCAGCGGAGCCCCCAAGGTGACCATGCCGGACCCGACCCGTAACGGATTGTCCTATGCTGAGGCCGGCGTCGACATCGATGCCGGCAACGCCATGGTCGAGCTGATCAAGCCCGCCGTGCGCTCCACCCGCCGGCCCGGCGCGGAGGGGGAGATCGGCGGCTTCGGCGGCCTCTTCGACCTCAAGGCCGCAGGCTACGGCGACCCGATCCTGGTGGCCGCCAACGACGGGGTCGGCACCAAGGTGAAGATCGCGATCGAGAGCGGCCGGCACGCCACGATCGGCATCGACCTCGTCGCGATGTGCGTCAACGACCTCGTGGTGCAGGGTGCCGAGCCTCTATTCTTCCTCGACTACTACGCGACCGGCAAGCTCGATCCTGTGGCCGGCGCCGCCGTGGTCCTCGGGATCGCGGAGGGTTGCCGGCAGGCCGGCTGCGCGCTGCTGGGCGGCGAAACGGCGGAGATGCCGGGCCTTTACGCAGGCCAGGACTACGACCTTGCGGGCTTCGCGGTCGGGGCCGCCGAACGGGGCGCGCTGCTGCCGCGGGCCGGCATCGCGGCCGGCGACGTCGTGCTCGGGCTGGCGTCCTCGGGGCTCCATTCTAACGGCTTCTCGCTCGTCCGGCGCATCGTGGCCCTGAGCGGGCTCGGCTGGGCGGAGGCCGCGCCCTTCGCGCCCGCGATGCCGCTCGCCGAGGCGCTGCTGGTCCCGACGCGCATCTATGTCCGCAGCGTCCTGGCCGTGCTCCGGCGGAGCCCGGTCGTGCTGGCGCTGGCGCATGTCACGGGCGGCGGGTTCCCCGACAATCTGCCCCGCGTGCTGCCCGAGGGCCTCGGGATCAGGCTCGATCTGTCGGCCTTGGCCCCGCCCCCGGTGTTCGGCTGGCTCGCGTCCCGGGGCGGGGTGGCGGACACCGAGATGCTGCGCACCTTCAACTGCGGCGTCGGCATGGCCGTGATCGTCGCCCGCGATGGCGCGGCCGAGGCCATGGCGCTGTTCGAAGCCGCGGGCGAGCGGGTCAGCACGATCGGCACGGTCACCGAAGCCGGGGATGGCCCGCGCGTGACCTATGCCGGGCAGGTCAGGTGGTAGCGACGCGCCGGCGGGTCGCCGTGCTGATCTCCGGCCGCGGCTCCAACATGCGGGCCCTGGTCGAGGCGACCGCGCGGCCGGATCATCCGGCCGAGATCGTGCTGGTGGCGGCCAACGACCCGAGCTGCGAGGGGCTGCTCTGGGCCAAGGGCCGGGGCATCGCGGTGGCGGGGCTGGACCACCGGATCTACGCCTCGCGCGAGGCGTTCGAGCGATCGCTGCAGATCACGCTCGACATCCACCGGGTCGACATGATCTGCCTCGCCGGCTTCATGCGGCTGCTGACGCCCTGGTTCGTCCATCGCTGGACGGGTCGGATGATCAACATCCACCCCGCCCTGCTACCGAGCTACCGGGGCCTGCAGACCCACGCGCGGGCCCTGGCGGACGGGGTGAAGATCCACGGCTGCACGGTGCACCACGTGGTCCCGGCGATGGACGCCGGCCCCATCGTCGCGCAGGCCGCCGTACCGGTATTCGCCGACGACACGCCGCAGACGCTCGGTGCGCGCGTGCTGCGGCAGGAACATGTTCTGTACCCGCATGCGCTGCGGCTCGTGATCGGGGGGGAGGAATTCTCGTCATTGCCCCATGGCGACGAGAGTTTCGAAGCGCTTATCGTGCCGCCGCTTCCAGCATGAACGAAGGGTAGACACGTAGCCCCAGGCCGCCGCGTCATGGCTTATGTTGCGGATCGGCGCTTTCGAGAAGATCGTGGGGTCGGTCGAGCTTGCCAGTGACGAGAGCCTCGCGCAAAACCCTTTCGACACGGGCATTGTAACCCTCGCCGGTTGCCTTGATGCCATCCACGACATCGGAGGCCAGCCGGAATCCCGTGCTGACTTTTGGCGTCTCGAGCTTGAGGCGGCCTGCGGTGCGTTTCCATGCTGCGAATTGTTCGGGAAACACCTCCTTGAACGGTTTCGCCCGGGCAAAATCGGCGTCGGTCCACTCCGGAATGCTCGCCTCGTCCCAATCCTTTTGCGAGATGTGGGGAGGCTTTTCAGGCTGATTGCTCATAGCGCTTCCTTTCGCGTCGGTTGGCCTTTCTCATCGAGATCGCCCTCACCTTGTCGCCACGCATCGTGAATGCGAGAAGGTGAAGCCGATCATTGACCGGGCCAAGCGCCTGAAATCGGGCCTCTCCATACCCATACCGTTGATCCGGCTCGATCAGGGCCGAGCCGAAATCCATGTGCCGGGCCAGGACAAGCGAAATGCCATGCTTCCTGAGATTGATGTCATCCTTGTCCGGATCGAACTCGATCTCCATTCCGAGCGCTAGGAAGATGATCGCGGATGAGCGTCTTAGCTTGGCTCAGCCGACGATCTCGTTCCCGCTGAAGAACTGCGCGATCTCCTGCGCGGCGGTTTCGGGGGCGTCGGAGCCGTGCACGGAGTTCTCGCCCATGGAGAGCGCGAACAGCTTG
>CAXUMV010000107.1:0-1005 GCA_964252065.1 uncultured Lichenihabitans sp. | reverse complement strand
GTGCCGGCATCGGCCTTCTCGGGATTGGTGGCGCCCATCACCTCGCGGTAGCGGGCGATGGCGTTCTCGCCCTCGAGCACCTGGACCACCACGGGCGCGGCCGTCATCATCTCGACGAGCTCGCCGAAGAACGGCCGCTCCTTGTGGACGCCGTAGAACGCCTCGGCCTGCGCGCGGGTCATGTGCAGGCGCTTCTGGGCGATGATCCGCAGCCCCGCCTCCTCGATCTTGGCATTGACCTGGCCGGTCAGGTTGCGGCGGGTCACGTCGGGCTTGAGGATGGAGAAGGTGCGCTGGGCCGCCATGGCATGGGCTTTCGGGTCGTCTTGGAAGGGGACGGGCGGCTTATAGCGAGGCGGTCGGGAGGCGACAAGGCGGACGGATCCAACCGCCAACGATCCCGCGCTCTTGCAACGCAGCATTCCGCACGCCATTGAGGCGTCCATGCTGCACATCAACGACCTCACCTATCGGCTCGGCCCGCGGATGCTGTTCGACAAGGCGTCCGCCGCGCTGCCGGCGAGCGGCCGGATCGGCTTCGTGGGGCGCAACGGCACCGGCAAGACCACCCTGTTCCGCATGATCGCGGGGGAGCTTCACCCCGAGGGCGGCACCCTGTCGATCCCCCGCAACGTCCGGCTCGGCCGCGTCGAGCAGGAGGCGCCCGGCGGCTCCACCAAGATGGTCGATTTCGTGCTCGAGGCGGACGTCGAGCGCGCGGCCCTGATGCGCGAGACCGAGACCGCGACCGACCCCAACCGGATCGCCGAGATCCACACCCGGCTCGTCGACATCGAGGCGCATGCCGCGCCCTCCCGGGCCGCCTCGATCCTCTCCGGCCTCGGCTTCGATGCGGCGGCGCAGGAGCGTCCGCTGTCGGAGTTCTCCGGCGGCTGGCGCATGCGGGTCGCGCTCGCGGCCGTGCTGTTCGCCCAGCCGGACCTCCTGCTGCTCGACGAGCCGACCAACTACCTCGACCTCGAGGGCACGCTCTGGCTCATCGAT
>CAXUMV010000106.1:583-9525 GCA_964252065.1 uncultured Lichenihabitans sp. | reverse complement strand
CCGCGTACCCGGTCAAGCCATCACGCCCGGCCGCCATCCGAAACCCTTCACAGAAGCTGCCGTTGGCTGTTCGCCGAATTGCGGACATTCACGAACGGCGATTGGCCCGGCCCGAGCCCACCCCATGAGAAACTTAAAAAATGCCCGCATCACCATGACTGAACGGTCTTGAAGGGCCTTTCGCGCTATCGCCGCCGCGGCTCTGTCAGAGAACACGTCGGCTAAGCCGTCCACGGTCTGCTTCTTCCAAGCCGTGATCATCACTAGATAACCCGCGGAACCTTGATCTTGGACTTAGCCAAGTACCAGTTCCGCTTGTCCCGATGCTGTTCCCCATTTTCTTTCCAGGCGGCTCCTGGCACCAAAGTCGAGCATCGAGGGAGTCGGACACCATCCGCGACATGCCATGGCAGCGACCCACGCCCCGGTGATCGTCGCCACGGTGGCGCTTCGGGGCGATCCGTCGGACGCGGCTCGTTGAAGCAGGATCCCTCGCAGCCTTGGAAATGCTCCAAAGTGTGAGAGGTATTGCGACAGGCGGTGGCGATATGCGCCGACCGCTGCGGACCAAACGTCCGTCCTGATCGAGGCATCTGCGGAGGCACCATGCCGAAAGACATTGACGACGAACGCTCGGCGTCCGTCAGCCGGAGGCGGTTCCTCGGCGCGACGGTCTCTACGGCGGTCATGCCCCTCGTCGGCGGCGCCGCGGCAACGGCTGCCTCGGCCCAGGCGCCGACGTCTCCAGACGACCTGCAGGCCCCCCTCGACATGCGCCTGTCCATCAACGGCGAGGCTCACCGCCTCGGTCTTGACGTGCGCACGACCCTGCTCGACGCGCTGCGCGAGCACATCGGTCTCACCGGTTCCAAGAAGGGCTGCGACCACGGGCAGTGCGGCGCCTGCACGGTTCATGTGGACGGCCAGCGGACGCTGGCTTGCCTGACACTCGCGCTCTCCGTGCAGGGGCATGAAGTCACGACCATTGAAGGGCTGGCGCGCGCCGATGGCCCGCTCCACCCCATGCAGCAGGCCTTCATCGACCACGACGCCTTCCAGTGCGGCTACTGCACGCCGGGCCAGATCATGTCCGCCATCGGTTGCGTGAAGGAAGGCCACGCGGACAACGACGACGCGATCCGCGAACACATGAGCGGCAACATCTGCCGCTGCGCGGCCTATCCCAACATTGTCGCGGCCGTTCGTCAGGCCAAGCAGCAGATGGAGGGCTGAGCCATGCGCCCCTTCGCCTACGATCGCGTCGAGACGATCGATCGCGCTGCAACATCATTCGCGGCCGCCAAGGATGCCGCCCTCGTGCAAGGCCGTCCTCCTGCCGAGTACCTGGCCGGCGGAACGACCCTGCTCGATCTCATGAAGCTCGACGTCATGCAGCCCGCGCGGGTCGTGGACATCACCGCGCTCGACCAGCGTCACGGGGCGATCGCGGTCACGGAGGCCGGCCTCACACTCGGTGCCCTCGTGAGGATGTCTGCCGCGGCCGACCATCCCCATATCGTCAAGGCCTATCCGGTCCTCGCGCAGAGCCTGGCCCTCGCGGCGAGCGCGCAGCTGCGCAACATGGCGACCCTCGGCGGCAACGTGCTGCAGCGGACCCGCTGCACCTACTTCCGCGACACCTCCTGGCTGGCCTGCAACAAGCGCGACCCCGGGTCGGGCTGCGCCGCCCTGGAGGGGGTGAACCGGACCCATGCGATCCTCGGCGTGAGCGGCGAGTGCATCGCCACCTATCCCGGCGACTTCGCCCAGGCGCTGCTTGCCCTTGATGCCACTGTGGACATCGCCGGACCGGACGGAGCCCGCACCGTCGCCTTCGGCGCCCTGCACCGGCCGCCCGGCTCGACGCCGCATGTCGAAACCACCCTGAAGCCGGGCGAGCTGATCACGGGGCTCACGGTTCCAGCCGGGCCGTGGACGCGCCGCTCGCTCTACATGAAGGTCCGGGACCGGCAGTCCTACGAGTTCGCGCTCGCCTCGGCCGCCGTCGCGGTGCACCTCGAGGATGGGCGGGTCAAGCAGGCGCGGATCGCGCTCGGCGGTGTCGCCACCGTGCCGTGGCGGGCCCGCGAGGCGGAGGCCGCGCTCGTGGGCAAGCCCCTCGACGAGACTGCCGCCATCAACGCGGCCCGGATCGCCTTCGCGGGCTCCGCCCCGCGCGAACACAACGCCTACAAGGTCGCGCTCGGCCAGAAGACCGTGGTGCGGGCGCTGCTTCAAGCTGCGTCGATGGAGGGTTGAGCATGGTCGACGCTGCCGCACCCGCTCCCGGGGCCAATATGGGCCAACCCGTTCCGCGCTACGACGCCCGTGCAAAGGTCACAGGGACCGCCATGTACGCGTCCGACGTTGCCCTCCCGGACGTCGCTTATGCGTATCTGGTGAGCAGCGCCATCGCCAAGGGGCGCATCAAGTCGTTCGACCTCAAGCAGGCCCGCAGTCTGCCGGGTGTCCTCGACATCCTGACGCACGAGAACATCGGCGACGCCATCGGGCACATCAAGTTCTTCTCGGACGGCGGCCCGGCGTCGAACACCGTCGTGCCGCTGGGCTCGCCGGAGATCGCCTATGGCGGTCAGACGATCGCGATGGTGCTGGCCAACAGCTACGAGGTGGCGCGCGACGCCGCCCATCGCGTCATCGTCGACTATGAGATCGACAGGCCTTCGGCGACCTTCGCCTCGCCCGGTGCCGTCGACCAGGATCTCGCCAGCCAGAACAAGAAGCACGAGGATCCGAGGGTGGGCGACTTCGCCGCGGCCTTCGCGGTCGCCCCGGTGACGGTCGACGTCGCCTATTCCACGCCGACCCAGCACCATAACCCGATCGAGCTCTTCGCGACGCAGTGCTCGTGGAATGGTCCGCATCTTACGGTGCACGAGCCCAGCCAGAACGTCTATGGCATCAAGAACGGCCTCGCGACGCAACTCGGCCTCGATCCCGCGCAGATCAGGGTGATCAGCCCATTTATCGGCGGCGCCTTCGGCTCCAAGGGCGCCCTGACCCAGCGGACCGCGATCGTGGCGATCGCCGCGCGCAAGCTCGGTCGCCCCGTCAAGCTGGTGCCGACGCGGGAGCAGGGCTTCACCGTCGCCACCTACCGGGCCGAGACCAAGCACAGGATCAAGCTCGGCGCGGGCAAGGACGGCAGGCTCCAGGCGCTGAGCCACGACGGGTTCGAGGTGACCTCGCGGCCCGATCCCTACGCGGTCGCAGGCACAGATGCTTCGACCCGCATGTATTCCTGCCCCCATATCGCCAGCTCCGTCACAATCGTCCGGACGGACCGCTCCACGCCCGGCTTCATGCGGGCGCCGGCCGAGACCCCGTACTTCTTCGCCCTCGAGAGCGCGATGGACGAACTCGCGGTGGCGCTCGCCATGGATCCGGTGGAGTTGCGCCGGGTCAACGACACGATGAAGGAGCCGATCAAGGGCCTGCCCTACACGAGCCGGACGCTGATGCCCTGTTTCGACCAGGCAGCCGCCGTGTTCGGCTGGTCGAAGCGGACCCCGCAGCCCGGCTCCATGCGCGAGGGCGACTGGCTGGTGGGCTGGGGCTGCGCGACCTCAGCCTATCCGACGCAGATGGCGCCCGCGAGCGCCCGCGTCAGCCTCTTCCCGGACGGCACGGCCCGGGTCGAGACGGCCAGCCACGAGATCGGCAACGGCATCTACACGGTCGCGGGGCAAGCCGCCGCCGAGCGGCTCGGGCTGCCGGTCGACAAAGTCGCCGTCCTCCTGGGCGACACCGACCTGCCGCCGGCGCCCGTCGCGGGCGGCTCCATCTCGACCGCCAGCGTCTGCTCGGCGATCATCATGGCCTGCGATGCGATCAGGGCGAGGCTGGGCGATCAGACCAATGGCCCGTCACCGACCATGGGCCTGGTTGCGTCACTCAAGGACCGTGGCGCGGGCTCCGTCCAGGAATATGCCGAATGGATGCCGCACGGCGCGCAGAAGGGGGCCATGCAGGCCCTCTACAAGGGCGCGGCGCAGCCGCTCGGTGGCGCCAAGCTGCCCGACCGGATCCAGTTCGCCTTCGGCGCGCAGTTCGTGGAGGTGCGGGTCCATGCGCGCACCCGGGAGATCCGCGTACCCCGCATCGTCGGCGCCTTCGCGTCCGGCCGCATCATGAACACCCGGACGGCGCACAGCCAGTATATGGGCGGCATGATCTGGGGCATCGGCTCGGCGCTGCACGAGCAGACGGAGATCGACGCCGGGGCTGCCCGTTACGTCAACACCAACCTCGCCGACTATCTCGTGCCCGTGAACGCGGACGTCGTCGACGTCCAGGTCATCATGGTGTCCGAGGAAGACACGGCGATCAACCCGCTCGGCATCAAGGGCATCGGTGAGATTGGCATCGTCGGCACCTCGGCCGCAGTAGCCAACGCGGTCTACCACGCCACGGGACAGCGCCTTCGAGACCTGCCGCTGCGAATCGACTCGCTGGTGGCCGGGGCTTGAGCTGCCACGACAAGCTGGATCGACAAAGTCGATCCGAGCGTACGCAAAGCCAGTCCGGAGCGAGTTTTCGCGTGAGCAATCTCCAGGAGATTTCATCGTCGTCTCGCCCCGGGCGCCCTCTGCGGACGGGATCGGCGGCTACCGTGGTGTAGGCGACAGATGGCCGGTTGAGCGGCCGACGTGCGCTCAGCTGTAAAGTCCTCGACACGGTGATTGACGAGGCGTTCAAACGGCTCGACGCCGATCCCAAGCACATCTTCATCGGCGAGTTCAGCGAATGCGTTGTGGCAGCCGTCGAAGGACTTGGAAAAGTAGGTCTGTCTCTCTGCTCGCTCTTACGGGACGCCGGAGCGGACCTGATCGTGTACGACGTCGACCTCCGCGTTCCTGCTGATCGGATTTGGAGGTCAACAGCGCTGTACATAACGGCGCAAAGATGGGGTCTTTGCTGGTTAATGGCCTGGCTGGACCGTAGGTCCCATGACGTCTGATCCCTCCGTAAGGCTGGACGGCCCGATTCTCATAACCTCGGTCCAGCCTGTCACCGCATCGCACCAGAAGAGAGGAGATCCTGCGCCTCGGACTCCGACAACAGGTCGGGTCGTTGGACGTTGCTGTCGAGGCGGACAGGCTCGCCACCCTGGCCGGCTGCCAGGATCGCCTCCATGATCTCCAGCACATGCAACGCGAGTTCGCCCGAGGCGCGGGGCGCCGTTTTCGCGTGCTGCGCGTTGACGAGGTCCGCAACGCCGAGCATGCGGTAGTTGGCGCGATCCGGTGCCGCAAAGGGCCAGTTGTGCGCGCCGTAGAGCTCCCCCTCGCTCTCGAAATGGCGCCAGTCCGCGCCGCGTTCTGACAGCGAGATGGTGCCCCCGAAGGTGTCGGGGTCGGGAAGGCGGAGCGAGCCCTCCGTTCCGTGCAGTTCGATCGGGTGGTTCGTATGGCGGAGCACGTCCCAGGACGCGCCGAACGTGACCATCGCGCCCGAATGGAATTCGAGGAGCGACAGGACGGTCGTCGGCGTGCCGACCGGGAAGGTCGTGTTCTTGAGGGGTCCCTCGGCTGTGATCCGCCGCTCCTCGAAGCCGCGTCCCGCCATAGCCAGGACGCGGGCGACGGGGCCGAGCAGATTGACCAGCATGGTCAGGTAGTACGGGCCCATGTCGAGCACCGGGCCGCCGCCCGGTTGGTAGTAGAATTGCGGGTTCGGGTGCCAGTGTTCCATGCCCCGTCCCATCATGAACGCGGTCCCGGTGATCGGCCGTCCGATCGCGCCGCCGTCGATCATCCGCCGGGCGCGACGGCCCGCGGCACCGAGGAACGTATCGGGCGCCGACCCGAGCAGAAGCCCGCGCGACCTTGCCTCGTCCACGAGCCGCCGCCCGGCCGCCACCGAGGTCGCCAGCGGCTTCTCGGTGAACACGTGCTTGCCGGCGGACAGCGCCGACAATGTGACGTCGAAGTGGGCGGTCGGGATGGTCAGGTTGAGGACGAGGTCCACCTCGGGATCGGCGAGCAACGCGTCGATGCCCGCGGCCCGCACGCCGTACTCGCGGCCGCGTTGGATTGCCGCCTGGGGCACCACGTCGGCGCAGGCGACCAGGCGCACGTTCCGGAACAGGGCGGCGTTGCGCATGTAGGTCATCGCGATGTTGCCGCATCCGATCACGCCGATACCCGCCACCGTCATGGAGCCTCCTGTCGATATGCTCGGCTCAGCCGCTGCCCCGGGTCCGCGACGACGCCTTGTCCGGCCTGGAGATCGCTTAGGGTTCGCCGGGCCGATGATGGGACTGATCGCTTCGTCAGACCCCGAAATTGGACAGCGTGGTCCTGTTCTTGGCGACGGCAGCGGCGGGATCGCGCCCGGCCTGCTCGGATTCCTCCTCGACGATCAGCCAGCCGTTGAAGCGCGGGGCGTGTCCGACCGACGCGATGACGGCCGCCACATCGCAGGCGCCGGCCCCTAGCATCTGCCACGCGCCCGCCTCATCGACGTCCTTGAGATGCAGGTATCGGATGCGATCGGCATAGGTTCCAAGCGTGTCGAGAATGTCCTGGCCGCCACGGATGATGTGCCCGGTGTCGGGGACCCAGCCGACGAGCTCGGAATCCAGCCTGGCGAACAGCGCGTCGTAATCCTCGCGCGTGAACAGCAGGGTGTCGTGGTGGGAGGACGGGTGCACGGCCACCGGCACATCCGCCCGCGCGCCGCGCGCTGCGGCCTCGTTGTAGAAGCGCGCCGCGGCGTCGAACTTGGCGGCCCGCGCGCCCTCGCTCATGACGGTAGCGCTGCCGAAGGACACATGGGCTCCCGGGAAGGCTGCCGCAAAGTCGATGGCCGCCATGGCCATCGCGAGGTCGGACGCCAGGGCATCGGGTTCGGTGAAGCCGCTGTCGCTGCCGCAGGCATAGGCGACGAGGCTCAGCCCGTGCCTGGCGAGCGCCGTTGCGAAATCGCCCGGTCGGCCCTTGTAGTGACCAATCATCCTGTCGGTGATCTCGATGCCCGCGTATCCAGCCGAGCCGATGGCGGCCAGCAGGTCATCCGCACTGCCGGTCCATCCGGGGCCCAGCATCTCCCAGGTGAAGGTCTGGCATCCGGCCCTCAGCAACGTGGTCATCGGCAAGAACATCCTCGGCCAACACGGTAGAACAAACGCCATCGCGGCCCCGCATGCGGTCAGGCCCTCAGGCCTTCACCGATCCGGCCGTCATGCCCGCAAGGAAATAGCGCTGGGCGAACAGGTAGATGACGAGAAGAGGCAGCGAGCCCAGCACGCTCATGGCCATCATCTCGTTCCACTCGAAGGCGTGCTGCCCCATCAGCAGCTCGATCCCGATCGGGACGGTGCGCATGTCCATCGACTTGGTGAGCGTGAGCGCGAACAGGAACTCGTTCCAGGCGAGAAGAAACGTGTACACCGCGGTGGCGACGATCCCGGGCACGGCCAGCGGAACGATCACCTGCCAGAGCGCCGTCCAGCTCGACCCACCATCCACCAGCACGGCCTCGTCGAGGTCGCGGGGGAGGGTGTTGAGGTAGCCGACCATCAGCAGAATGGCGTAGGGCAGCGTAAAGACCATGTAGGTCAGGATCAGCGCGTAGTAGGTGTTGAAGATCTTCAGCGAGACCACCATTCCGAAGTATGGGATCAGCAGCGTGATGGGCGGCACGGTCTGCGTGCTGATGATGAAGACGTTCAGCGTGTTCTTGAAGCGGAATGTGTACCGGCTCAGGCCATACGCCGTGATCACGGCCACGAGCAAGGTCAGAGCGGTCACGACGCCGGCTACGAGGTAGCTGTTCAGGAAAAAGCGGACCTTCACCGGATCATTGAAGATCGCGGCATAGGCCACGCTCGTGACATGCTCGGGAAGCAGCCTTGGCGGCAGGGCAAAGATTTCGGCGTTCGACTTCAAGGAGGCAAAGAACATCCACAGGATCGGAAAGCCCGCGAAGACCAAGCCGACCACCAGTCCCGCATAGGTCAGAACAGTCGGCAGGACCGCGCGTTTGCGGGAACGCTTCGACATCGTGGTTCACCGTGCCTTCTGGTGCTTGATGTAGAGGAAGGTGACGCTCATCGACATGACCAGGATGATGATGGCGCTGGCCGACGCGACCGAGAACTTGTAGCTCGAGAAGGCGAGCTTGTAGGTGTAGGTGCTCAGCATCTCCGTCGCGTGGATCGGTCCGCCGCCAGTCGTCATCCAGATCAGGGGGAAGACCTGCATGGTCCAGATGAAATCGAGAAGCGCGATACTGATGATCACAGGCAGAAGCTGTGGAATCGTGATGTAGAAGAACATCTGTACGGGGCTGGCGCCGTCGAGTTCGGCGGCCTCATACAGCTCCTTCGAGATGCCCTGAAGTGCGGCCAGTAGGCTCACCATGTAAAGTGGATAGCCGGCCCAGATATTAGCCAAGGTCACGGCGTGGAGAGCGGTCCTGGTCGAGGAGAACCACTCGACCTTGAAGTCGATTATATGCATAGCCATGAGGATGCTGTTGACGACGCCGTTCGGATCGAGAAGAAGCCGCCAGATGATGGCGATGATCACGGCGGTGTAGAGCCAGGGCAGGATGAACAGAACACGAAGCACGCTCCGGATCGCCGGGTCGACGCGCTCGCTGTTGAGCAGCTGGGCAAAACGAGCCCGATCAGGAGATGAAACACGACGCTCATGATCGTGAAGTAGAGCGTCTGCCCGACCGACTGCCAGAACACCGGATCGTTGAAGATCTCGAAATAGTTCTGGAAGCCGACGAAACTCGCGTCCTTCTTGGTGATGGCGCCGTCCTGCAGCGAATACCGCAGGACGGTGAGCATCGGAAACAGCATGAGCAGGCCGAACAGCAGCGTGGCGGGGGCGACGTAGAGCCACGGCACGAGCTTTCGCTTCAGCCTGTAGGAGACCACGGCACGGCGCCTCGGCGTGACCTGCGCA
>CAXUMV010000106.1:0-573 GCA_964252065.1 uncultured Lichenihabitans sp. | reverse complement strand
ACGGGGTTTTGGGCAGCGTCCGTCATCAAAGCCCAGATCCATCCGCAAGAAGCCGGTCGTGGCGGCACAGGAGCCGCCACGAGGAATGCCGAGGAGGCCTATTTCCCGAACGCGGCGAGCCACTGCTTCTGCGTGGCGGCCGCCGCCTCCTTCGCGCTCTGCTGGCCATCGAACGTCTTCTGCACTTCGATGGTCATGTCGCGCATCAGGTCCTCCGCGACAGGCAGGCCGACGAACTCGTTGGCCAACCGGCCGCTCTGGTAGATCTTGAATGCGTCGGCAAACAACGGATCCGCCTTCGAGAAGTCCGGCTTGGCATGCACGTTGCCCGGGAAGGCATTGGCGAGCGACACCAGGCGGCCATTGACCTCCGGGCTCATCAGATACGCGACCAGCTTCCAGGCCTCCGCCTTGTGCTGGCTGCTGTCGCTGATGCCGATGCCCCACGCGGCATAGGGCAGGCCGCGCTTTCCCGTGTAGCCGTCCACCGCCGGGATGGCGGAAATGCCGAAATGCAGGCCCGGATTGCGCTGGCGGAGCAGGTTGATGTGAGCCAGCGAGTCGATCATCATC
>CAXUMV010000105.1:1786-9547 GCA_964252065.1 uncultured Lichenihabitans sp. | reverse complement strand
GGATCGTCGACATCGTCGAGATAGAACGCCGGCCGCTCGACGATGCCGTACTCCACCTCGGGCGGCGGGGGCACGTCGTACTCGATAGGCGCGAAGGACGCGGGGGGCTCGGCCGCGGCCGCGATCAGGGCCAGCCGCCGCCGGCAGTCGGCGACATGCGGCCCCCGGGGGTAGCGGCGCAGGTAGGTCCAGTAGGCGGCGGCCGAGTTGCGGGTGACGGTCTGGCGCCAGGTCAGCGCCTCGCGCCGCAGCGCGAGCAGCGCCCGCACGCGCTTGGCGTTCGGGTCCTGCGGGTAGGCGGCCAGGAACTCCTGGTAAGCCGGAAACGTGTCGCGGGCGACCGCGAGCGAATAGGCCTCCGGGGCCGGGAACTCGCGGATCGCGCGCTTGCTCATGCCGGCGAAGCTCTGCTGCACGATGGCGGTCGCGGGCGCATCGGGCGCCTGGTCGAGAAAGGCGAAGGGGGCGTCGAGCCGGGCACTGTCCCAGGGCACGGCCGCCCCGCGCGTCGTCTCGTTGACGCGCAGGCGCACGCGGTCGAACACCTCGTCGGCCGCGACCCCGCCCTGCCGCATCATCTCGGCCAGCGCCTGCCCATAGACGCCATAGGTCCCCGAGGGCGTGGGGGCGACCGTGCCGGGCGCGGCGTTGAAGGCGAGCAGGCTGCCCGCCTCCGCCTCGACCAGCGCCAGCCCGGGCGCGATATGGTCGCTCGAGGGGACGAGCGGGTCGGCATAGGCGCCATCGACCACGACGAGGCGCGCCTGCAGCGGCAGGCCGGTCAGGGCATGGGTGACGTCCGAAAGGCGGATCGCCTGCAGGGGGATGTCGCCATCGCGGGCGAGCGTCGCGTCGACCGGCACGAAGAAGTTCTCGCCGTCGAACTGCAGCGCATAGCCGGACAGGTACACGAACGCGATGCCCTGAGGGCCGGCGGCACTCGCCTTGTCGAGGAACTCGCGGACGGCGCGCCGGAGGCTGTCGCCGTCGAGGTCGCGGGCGCCCGTCACGTCGAAGCCCGCGGCCGTCAGCGTCTGCGCCACCAGACCGGCATCGTTGGCGGCGGTCGGAAGGGCGGCCTGGCCCGGATAGGCGCCGTTGCCGATGACGAGCGCGACGCGGCCGCCCGGCTGCTGCGCCGCAAGGGGCGCCGCGGCCCACCCGGCCATCAGGCCGAGCAGCACCAGGAGCCGTCCCATCCATGCCCGCCCCGTCATGCGCCCCGCCCCCGTCTCACGCTCGTCGTCGATCACAACGCAACGCCGCTGAACCGGCCCTGAATGCCGCTCGGCCCCGGCTCGATCACGAGGCGCCGCACCTCCTCGCGCAGGACGGGCAGCAGATCGGCCTCGAAGAAGGGATGGCGCTTCAGCCAGGCGCTGTTGCGCCAGGAGGGATGCGGCAGCGGGATCAGCCGCGGCCGGCGGCCGAGCGCGCCGAGCGTGCGCCATCCCTCGACCAGCGCGGTGAGGCTCGCGGGCCGCGCGAGGCCGGGATGCAGGCGCTCGAGATGGTAGCGGATGGCGTGCAGCCCGACGGCGACGATGGTCTCGACCTGCGGCAGCGCCGCAAAGACCGCCGCGTGCCAGGTGCTTCGGCATTCGCCGCGCGGGGGCAGGTCGCCCCGGGCGCTGTCGTGGCCCGGGAAGCAGAAGCCCATCGGCAGGATCATCACGCGGCCCGGATCGTAGAACTGCGCGGGCGCAAGACCCATCCAGTCCCGGAGCCGTTCGCCGGAGGGGTCCTGGAACGGGATGCCGGTCGTAAAGGCGCGGAACCCCGGCGCCTGGCTGGCGATCACCAGCCGTGCGGTCGCCGACAGGACGAAGATCGGCCGCGGCGGCACCGGCAGCGGCGCCCCGACCGGCGCCGTGGCGCAGCGCCGGCAGGCCAGGATCGCGTCCGCGAGGCCTCCCGGGGAGGGGGGTGCGGCTGGGGCGGCGCATGGCGGCGGAGATGGCGGCTGCATAAGCGCCACTTAGCTCAAATTCGAGCAACGAGGTAAGCCGGCCATTAACGTTCCTCGCCCACGATCGACTCTGGGGTGTGCGTACCGACGGGCGTCTTTCGTCAATGGATGAGATCACGGCAGAGATGATCGGCCGGGGGCGTGATGGCGACCCCGTATCGTCCGCGCAGCGGCGGCGGCTGGCCATCCGGGTCCGGGAGGTGCGCGAGAAGCTGACCTCCTCGGGCAGCGGCCACCGGGCCTTCGACGTCGAGCTCACGCGGGTCTTCGCCGAGCGGCACCGCGGCGCGGGCCCCGCCCTGTCGCTGCTCGCCCTCGGGGTCGCGGCCATCGCGACGCTGTGGGTCCCGATCGTCGATGCGGTCGTCTGGCTGTCTGTGCTGTGCGTGGCGATCGTCGGGCTCTCGACCTGGGTCAACCGCTGCCTCGCGGACCAGGACCCGGCCAGCCACCTGATGGGCTGGCAGCGCCGCTTCGCCTTCGGCGAGGCGATGCGCGGCATCGCCTGGGCGCTGCTGGCGAGCGTGTTCCTGCATGTCGACGACCCGGCGGCGCAGACCTTCGTCCTCTGCATCCTCCTGCTGGTCGCGGCCACGACCGCGATGCTGTCGGCGACCGTCCCGATGGCGGTCTATGCCAACCTCCTGCCGATCACGATCGCCATCGTCGTCTTCACCCGGCCCCATGCCATCGCGGCGATGCCGCTGCTGACGATCACGCTCGGGGCGCAGGCGTTCTTCCTGGTGCTGGCCCGGCGCCTGTACTTCACGACGCTCGAGACGCTGTCGGTCCAGGCCGAGAAGGACGGGCTTATCGTCGAGCTGGAGCAGGCCAAGCTGAACTCGGACGAGGCGCGTCGCAGGGCCGAGGAGGCCAGCCTCGCCAAATCCCGGTTCCTGGCGACCATGAGCCACGAACTGCGCACCCCGCTCAACGCGATCCTCGGCTTTTCCGAGGTGATGAAGGGCGAGCTCTTCGGCACCCACGCGAACCCGACCTACCGCGACTACTCCAACGACATCCACTCGAGCGGCCAGCACCTGCTGATGCTGATCAACGAGATCCTGGATCTCTCGCGGGTCGAGGCCGGCCGCTATGAGCTGCGCGAGGAATCGGTGGCCCTCGCCGACATCGCGGACGACTGCAAGCACCTGCTGGCGATCCGGGCCAGCAAGCGGAACATCAGGCTGACGGACTTCGTCGAGCCGAACCTGCCCCGCATCTGGGCCGACGAGCGGGCAATCCGGCAGATCGTGCTCAACCTGCTCTCCAACGCCATCAAGTTCACCCCGCAGGGCGGGACCGTCACGATCAAGGTCGGCTGGACGTCGCAGGGCGGGCAGTATGTGTCGATCCGCGACACCGGACCCGGCATCCCCGAGTCCGAGATCCCGACCGTGATGTCGTCCTTCGGCCGCGGCACGCTCGCCCAGAAGAACGCCGACGAGGGCTCCGGCCTCGGCCTGCCGATCGTCAAGGGGCTGATCGAGCTGCACGGGGGCGTCTTCACCCTGACCTCGAAGGTGCGCGAGGGCACCGAGGTCGTGATGATCCTGCCGCCGCAGCGGGTCATCGACGCGCTCCCCCCGATGCGCGAGGACGAGGCGGCCGCCGGCAAGCCCCGCAAGCGCGGCTCGCCGATGCAGACGGCCGCCTAATCCTTGTTGGCGACGCCGGCCTCGGCGAAGGTCGCCATGCCGGTGTGACAGGCGAGCGCGCTTTTGACGAGGCCGGCCGCGAGCGCCGCGCCGGTTCCCTCCCCGAGCCGCAGGCCGAGGTCGAGCAGGGGCTCGAGGCCGAGCCGCTCCAGCACCCGGCCGTGGGCCGCCTCGGCGGAGCGGTGGCTCGCCAGGCAATGGTCGATGAGGCTCGGGGACAGGGCGTGCAGCACGGCGGCGGCCGCGCAGACCACGTAGCCGTCGAGGATGACCGGCACGCGCTGGGTGCGCGCCGCCAGGATCGCCCCGACGATGGCCGCGACCTCGCGCCCGCCGAGCCGGCGGAGCAGGTCGAGCGGATCGGTGGCCGCGCCATGGAGCGCGACCGCCCGGGCGACCGCGTCCGTCTTGCGCGCGAGCCCCGCATCGTCGACCCCGGTGCCGCGGCCGACCCAGTCCGCCGGCGTGCCGCCATAGAGGCCGTGGTACAGCGCGGCCGCGACCGTCGTGTTGCCGATCCCCATCTCGCCGAGGCACAGGAGGTCCGTGCCGCCCGCCAGGGCCTCCATGCCGAACGCCATGGTGGCCGCGCAGGCCGCCTCGTCCATGGCGGCATCCTCGGTGATGTCGCGGGTCGGCAGCTCGAGCGCGAGCTCGAACACCTTGAGCCCCAGCCCGCTCGAGGCGCAGATCTGGTTGATGGCCGCCCCGCCTCGGCCAAAATTCTCGACCATGGCGCGCGTCACCGAGGCGGGAAACGGCGAGACCCCCTGGGCCACGACGCCGTGGTTGCCGGCGAACACCGCGACCAGCGGATGATCGATGGCGGGATGCGGCGTGCCCTGCACGGCGCCGAGCCATTCCACCAGCGTCTCGAGCCGCCCGAGCGAGCCGAGCGGCTTGGTCAGCGTGGCGTCACGCGACCGGATGGCCGCGACGGCCTCGAGGTCGAGGGGAGGCATGCGCGTGACGAGGTCGCGGATATCGTCGAACGGGAGACCTGTGGGCATGGCCTTCTTCTACCGCCAAAGCTTGACCGGCGCCAAGCGACCGGCCATGCCGCTGCCCTCACGCTTTGGAGACGCGGATCATTGAGGCATGCGTGGCTTGCGGAGGGGGTGGCCGACCTTGCGACCTGCCTGCGCTTCTTCACTCGCCTGCCGGCCCCCGCTTCGATGGGCTCGGCGCCCTTCGGCCGCGCGATCCGGCTTCTGCCCGTGGCGAGCCTGACGGTCGGGGCGTGCGGCGCGGTGCCGCTGGCGCTCGGCGCCGCGGCCGGGCTGCCGGCCCCGATGCAGGCGCTGCTTGCCGTGGGGGCGGCGCTGCTCGCCTCCGGCGGGCTGCATGAGGACGGGCTCGCTGATACGGCCGACGGGCTCGGGGGCGGCCGCTCGAAAGAGCGCAAGCTCGCCATCATGCGCGACAGCCGCATCGGCTCCTTCGGGGTCCTGGCTCTTGCGATGGCGCTGCTCTGGCGGCTCGCCGCGCTCTCCGCGATCGTCGGCGAGGCGACCCCCGGAGGCGCGGTCGCCGTGTTGCTGGCCACGGCCGCCCTGTCCCGGCCGCTGGCCCTGCTGCCGCTGGCGCTGCTCCCCCCGGCCCGCGAGGACGGGCTCGGGCGCGGCGTCGGCGTGCTGGAGCGCGGGCCGCTCGCCCTCTGCTTCGGGACCGGGGCGTGCCTGGCGCTCGTCCTGCCCGTGGCCGGCGGCATCGGCCTCAGCCACGCCGCGACGGCCTGCCTGCTGGCCCCGCTCGCCTCCGCCGGGATGACGGCGCTGGCTTGGCGCCAGATCGGCGGGCACACGGGCGACATCGCGGGAGCCTGCCAACAGGTCGCCGAGGCAGCCTATCTCGGGGGGCTGCTGCTGTTCCCTCCCTTGGGACGCTGAGCGCCGATGGCCGCGTCCTCGCCCTGCGTCCGCCTCTGCGCGATCGACGACGCCTCCGGCCAGTGCCGCGGCTGCGGCCGGACCCTGGCCGAGATCGCCGGGTGGAGCTCCTTCGGCGAACAGCAGCGCGCGGCCATCATGGCGACGCTGGAGCAGCGGCTCCGGGTCGCCGGCGACCTTACCGCTCCACCCGGACGCGCCGGCAAGCCGGGCCTCGGCTAGCGCCAGGCGAGACGGTCGTAGTCGAGCGCGTAGCTGTCGGGAAACGTCGCGATGGCCGCCATGCCGTCGAGCACCGTGTCGTCCCGGATCACGAGGTCCGTGGCGATGCGCCCGGCCAGCGCGTGGACCGGCATCTTGGCCTCGAACGCCTCCCGGAAGGCCGCATGGTCCAGCAGGCTCGCGATACGCGGCAGGATGCCGCCCGACATCGTCACCCCGCCGGTCGCCTTGTAGGTGATCGCGATGTCGCCGGCGAAACGCCCCACGAGGCGCCAGTAGGCCGCGATGGTCTGCGCCTCGGCCGAGGCGCGGTCGTTGAGCGCGGCGGCCGTGACCGCGGCCGGCGTCATCGGGTCGACGATATGCCCCGCCGCCGCAAGGCGCGCCTGGTGCACCCGCGCGATGCCGATGCCGGACAGCACGCTTTCGGTCGTGATGCGGCCATGCGCCCGCTCGAGATAAGGCCAGAACCGCGCCTCCTCCTCGGTCTCGGGCGCGAACCCGATGTGGCAGGCTTCGCTCGCCAGGGCGACGTAGCGGCCGCCGGTCTCGATCAGGCAGGCGACCCCCAGGCCCGTGCCCGGCCCGAAGATCGCCCGCGGCCCCCTGTCGCGGACGGCCTCGCCCGTGCCGACCGGCATGAGCCAGTCCGGCTGCAGGGCCGGCAGGGTCAGGGCCTGGGCCTCGAAGTCGTTGAGGAGAAGCCCCTGGGCGAGGCCGAGCTGGGCGGCGATCGCCGGGCCGTCGATAAGCCACGGCGCATTGGTCAGCTGGAGCCGGCGGCCCTCGACGGGCCCCGCCCCGCAGGCGATGACCGAGCGCGGCGCGGCGCCGGCCACCTGCGAGGCCGCCGCGACCGCCTCCCCCAGGCCCGGGTAGTCGGCCGTCCGCAGATGGGCGATGACGGTCGTCGGGCCGGTCGGGCCCGCCTTCAGCGCGATCCGGCAGTTGGTCCTGCCGACGTCGCAAACGGCAACCGGAAAAGCGAATTCCAAGGCAGGCCTCCGTGGCGTGCGATCACGCACGGCCGATCTTGTCCCTCGCGGGCGCGGCCGCCGCAACCCCCGGGAAACGCGGCAGGGTGTTGAAGCGCCCGCCACTTGCGCCATAAAACCCGCATGGCCGCGCCCCCGCCGAACGCCACCCCCCGGATTTTCGATCGCCGCCTCTCACGCGCCAGGAAGGCACGGTCGCTGCGCCGCGGCGGCGATGACTTCCTGCTGACCCGCGCGGCCGCGGACGTCGTGGAGCGCCTAGAGCCCGTGCAGCGGAGTTTTGCGGCCGTGCTGGACTGCAGCGGCGGGCTCGCCACCGTGGCGCAGGCGCTCGCCGCCGCCCTGCCGGGCGCGGCCATCACGCGCCTCGTTCCCGTCCCGGAGGGTGCGGCCGGGCCGTTCGCCGCGGTGGTGGGCGAGGAGGAGGCGCTGCCGTTTGCGGCCGGCGCCTTCGACCTCGTGGTGTCGGCGCTCGAACTGCAGGGGGCGAACGACCTGCCGGGCGCCCTGCTCCAGCTCCGGCGCGCCCTGAAGCCGGACGGGCTTTTCCTCGGTTGCCTATTCGGTGGGCAGACGCTGCACGAGTTGCGGGCGGTCCTCACCGCCGCCGACATCGAGGCGACCGGCGGCGCGAGCCCCCGGGTGGCGCCGTTCGCCGATCTCCGCGACCTCGGCGGGCTCCTGCAGCGGGCGGGCTTCGCGCTTCCCGTGACGGACACCGAGACCCTGACGGTGCGCTACGCCTCGCTGTTCGGCCTCATGGCGGATCTCCGGGCCATGGGGCTCACCAACACGTTGGTCGAGCGAAGCCGCCGGCCGACCACCCGCGCGCTGATGCTGCGGGCGGCCGATCTCTACGCCGAGCGCCACGCCGATCCCGACGGCCGCATCCGCGTCACCTTCGAGATTATCTGGCTGTCGGGCTGGACCCCGCATCCGAGCCAGCAGAAGCCGCTCGCGCCGGGCTCGGCCAAGATGCGGCTCGTCGACGCGCTGCGACACGCCGCCCGCACGCTCGGCAAGGGCGA
>CAXUMV010000105.1:0-1776 GCA_964252065.1 uncultured Lichenihabitans sp. | reverse complement strand
CGTCGACGCGCTGGCCGCCATCGCCAAGGCCGACGACGGGACGTGAGGCAGGACCCCGCCGCCGGACAGCCGGCGCCCGCCGATGCCGCCGACGGGCTGCCGACGCCCCGCCGCTACGTCGCGGTCGCCGCGGCGCTCGCCGCCATCGTGCTCGCCGTGCTGGACGGGGCCATCGCCAACGTCGCGCTGCCCACCATCGCCCACGACCTCGGGGTGACGCCGGCCGCCTCGGTGTGGATCGTCACCGGGTACCAGATCGCGGTGGTGGTCGCGCTGCTGCCCTTCGCGGCGCTCGGCGAAAGCATCGGCTACGCGCGGGTGTTCACCATCGGCGTCCTGGTCTTCACCGCCGCGAGCGCGCTGTGCGCGGTCTCGCCCGTGCTGCCGCTGCTGGTCGTGGCCCGGGTCGCGCAGGGGTTCGGGGGCGCGGCCATCATGGGGGTCCTGGCGGCGCTGCTCCGGCACACCTATCCGATCGGGATGCTGGGTACCGGCCTCGGGCTGAACGCCGTCGTGGTCGGCCTGTCCTCGGCCGCCGGGCCGGCGCTCGGGGCGGCGATCCTGTCGGCGGCCGGCTGGCCCTGGCTGTTCGCGGTAAACATCCCCATCGGGGTCCTGGTCCTCCTCGCCGCCCGCGCCCTGCCCCGCCCGGCGCCCAGCCACCGCCGGCTCGACCGCCTCAGCATCCTGCTGAATGCGGGCTTCTTCGCCCCGCTCATCCTGGGCGTCGACGCGCTCACGAGCCGGCCCGCCGCGGGGCTCGCCGCGTTCGGCCTCGCGGCGGTTTGCCTGACCCTGCTGGTTCGCCGCGAGGCGAAACGCCCGGCCCCGCTGCTGCCGCTCGATCTCCTGCGGAGCGGCACGTTCCGGGTGTCGGTGACCGCGTCCGTCTGCATCTTCGCGGCGCAGATGCTGGCCTTCATCGCGCTCCCGTTCCATCTCCAGCACGGGCTCGGACGCACGGTGGCCGAGACCGGCCTGTCCCTGACGCCCTGGCCGCTGACGGTCGCGCTGGCGGCGCCGGTCGCGGGCAGGCTCGCCGACCGGGTGTCGTCGGCGGTGCTGTGTGCGGCCGGCGGGATCACCATGGCGGTCGGTCTGGCGCTCGCCGCCGCCTGGCCGGCCGCTCGCGACCTCGGCCCGCTGATCGGCTTCACGGTCGTCAGCGGGCTTGGGTTCGGGTTCTTCCAGACGCCGAACAACCGCAACATGCTGCTGTCGGCCCCCAAGGCGCGCAGCGGGGCGGCCGGCGGCATGCAGGCGACCGCCCGCCTCTTCGGGCAGACGGTCGGCTCGGTGCTGGCCGCCGTCTTTCTGGCCGTGCTGCCCGGCGGGGGGCCCCGGGCAGCGCTCGGAGCCGCCGCCGTCCTGGCCCTGGCCGCCGGCCTGACCAGCGTCCTGCGGATCGAGCGCCCGGCGCCCGCCTGAACGCTTGCTGTCAGGCATGGGCGTAAGTGTCAGGACGGGGCTACATCGCGGCAAACCGACGCCCGAACGCCTCTGTCGTGCTCGCGAGCGCAGCGAAGCGATCCATCGTCCGGCCGCCCGAATCAACGCGGGAGCGGAGGCGTCGAGGCGCTGGCGCCCTCCGGCCTGCCGCCCTGCATGGCATATGGTTTGCAACACTTTCGCCAGGATCGCGAGAGAACGCATGCGGCAGTCCGACCTCGAGCTCATCCAGTTGACCAAGCGTTACGGCGAGACGACCGCCGTGGACGCCATCGACCTCAAGATCGCGGCCTCCTCCTACTGCTGCCTGCTCGGGCCCTCGGGCTG
>CAXUMV010000104.1:9205-9561 GCA_964252065.1 uncultured Lichenihabitans sp. | reverse complement strand
GTCGCCGAGCGCGTGATCAGGATCACGAGCAGAGACAGGAAAAGCCCCATGGTGGCGGTGGTCTGGATCCAGGAGGTGTAGAAGCCGCGCCGGCCGTTGGGGGCGTGTTCGGCGACGTAGACCGCCGCCCCGCCATACTCGCCCCCGAGCGCCAGGCCCTGCAGCAGCCGCGCCGAGATGAGGATGATGGGCGCCAGCGCGCCGATGCTCTTGTAGGACGGCAGCAGGCCGACCACGAAGGTCGACAGGCCCATGATCAGGATGGTGACCAGGAAGGTGTATTTGCGCCCGACGATGTCGCCGATGCGGCCGAACACCAGGGCCCCGAAGGGACGCACCAGGAAGCCCGCCGCGAA
>CAXUMV010000104.1:0-9195 GCA_964252065.1 uncultured Lichenihabitans sp. | reverse complement strand
AAGGCCAGGAGGGCGAAGATGTCGGCCGTGGCCTTGGGGAAGGCGCTGAAGAACTGGGCGCCGATGACGGTCGCGAGCGAGCCGTAGAGGTAGAAGTCGTACCACTCGAACACGGTGCCGAGCGAGGAGGCGAGGATGACCTTCTTCTCGGCGCCGGTCATCGGCCGTACGGCCTCGCGCGCGCCTGTCGAGGTCAGCGTCGTCATCCTCGTCGTCCCTCCCCGCGGGGGCGTCCTGCAAGGCCCTTGGGCCGCGGCGCTCCGCTCTTTGATCGTTGCGCCGAGACCAGCATAGGAACCCGCCCCGCACAAGGGCCCGCGGTCATACCAAGCCGCATCGAGGATAGGGGCCGACCGCTCATGTCATCTTCGCGAGCGCAGCGAAGCGATCCATGGTCGGGTCTCCGCACCATGGCCGGGATCGCGACGGCGCCGAGGGCCCCTCGCGACGACGGACCGGGGGAGGGTCGAAGCCGTGTTAACCCTATCTTAACGTCGCCCTGCGTCCGCTGGCGCGGCAGCGCTATCCTGGACGGCATATCCCCCGCGAGGAGGCCGCCTCAGCGTCAGGAGTTCCGATTGTCCCGCTTTGTCTTCGGCGCAAGCGCCATCGCCCTCGTGATCGGCGGCTTTGCGGCCTCGGCCTCCGCGGCCGACGTGCCGTCCTGCCCGCCGCGGCACCGGCACCACATCCGCCAGCACGCCGTCCGCCATGCGCCCCCCGAGGTGGTCTACAGCCGCCGCGCGCCGGCGCCGCCGCGCCCGTACAACTACGAGGACAATGGCCGCTACGACGACGCGGACGCGCCGCGGCCGGGGCAGCGCCGGCTCGCCTACGGCCAGCCGCCTTCCTGGCTCGATGGCTACGGGACGCGTCCGGTCGTCTATGGCGCCTACGGCACCTACAACGTCTATGGCGGCAGCTCGCAGGTGATGCCGTTCGGCCTTCCCCCGGCCGGCGGCCTCGCGGTCTACGAGCCGGGCGGCTACGGCCCGGGACCGAGCATCATCCACGTCCCGGACGGCTACTGACCGGCTCAGCCGCCCCGCAGGCGCAGGATCGTCAGGGCGACCGCGCAGGCGTTGGAGACGTTGAGGCTCTTGATGGCGCCCGGCATGTCGAGCCGGGCCACGATCTCGCAGCGCTCCCGGGTCAGCCGCCGCAGGCCGTGGCCCTCGGCGCCGAGCACGAGGGCGACCGCCGGCGCCGGGGTGACGGCGGCAAGGTCCTGCGGGCCGTCCGAATCGAGACCGATCAGCTGGTAGCCGGCGCGCGCCATCGCATCGAGCGCCCGGGCGAGGTTGCCGACCCGTATGACGGGCACGTGCTCGAGCCCCCCCGAGGCGGCCTTGGCCAGGACGCCGGTCATCTCGGGCGCGTGGCGGTCGGTGGTGACCAGCGCCGCGACCCCGAACGCCGCCGCGGTGCGCAGGATGGCCCCGGTGTTGTGCGGGTCGGTCACCTGGTCGAGCACGATCACGGTGCCGCTGCCCGGCAGGTCGCTGAGGTCGGCCCCTTCGATCGCGCGGGCTTCGAGCGCCAGCCCCTGATGCACCGCATCGCGCGGCAGGGCCGCATCGAGATCGGCCGGTGCCAGGATCGTGGGCACGAGGCCCCGGGCCGCCGCGGCCTCCCCGACCCGGGCGGCCGCGGGCGCCGTGCAGAGCAGCCTCAGCACCTCACGGCGCGGCGAACGCAGGGCTTCGAGCACCGCATGGAAGCCCCACAGGAGCACCGAGTCGGGCGTCCGGCGAAGCCGGAAGGCCCCACCCGGGGGAGCGCGCGGCGGCTCGGCGGGCGGGCGCCGCTGCGGCTTGGGGGAGGCGTTCGGCCCCGAGGGGCGGGCCGGGCCGCCGGCGCCGCGTTGTGATCGAGCCATGGGCTCCCATAGCGCGTCGCGGCCCCGCCTCCTAGCGCCAGAACATGAGATCCCGGGAGGCGCCATCGTTGCCGGAGAGATAGGCGAACACGTCGTCGGTGCTGAGCGCGTCGCCAAAATTCTGCATGAAGCGCTTGTTCGGAAAGCCGTCCAGCAGCGTCCTGAGCGCCTCGGCGGACCAGGCGGGCTTGGCGATCCGCCACAGCTCGAAGACCCCGCCGATCACCCGCTCCCAGACGGCCGGGTCGATGGAGGTGGCGATCACCTCGTCGTGCCCCTGGGTGTCCGATTTGTAGAAGATGGGCAAGCCGCTCTTCAGCCAGCTCTGCGCCTCCTCGCCCGCCGCCCTCACCGACACCCGGATGGGCTCGACCGCGACGTCCGCTTCGATCGCGGCGGGGTTCAGCGAGTAGTTGCCGGCATTGTCCCGATCCATGTGGAACGTCATCTCGCCGGCCTCGGTGCCGAGCGCGAAGTTGTGCGCCTTGAGGCCCTTGAACGGGGCGAGGTTGTGGAGGAGGCAGGCGAAGTTCTCCGGGTGCGGCTCGTAGAGGAAGACGCGGCGAACCGCGGGGCAGTGGTTGAGCATCTGGCGCGAGAACAGGCCGACATTGGCGCCGACGTCGACGAGCACGGCCTTGTCGGTCCGCTCGGCGATCAGCTTGGCGGCCAGGGTGACGGTCTCGGTATCCCAGGCATGGCCGACCACCACAGAGGGCGCGATCACGTGGTCGAGCGGCAGGCGCAGCGTCGCGGCGGGGGCGGAGGGGATGTAGAGCAGGCTGTCGGGCTTGGGCTGGATGTCAAGCGAGCGGACCTGGCAGTGCATGCGCAGCATCTTGACCGTGATGGGCAGCGAGCCGAAAAACGAGGTGTACACGTCCTTGATGTTGATCATGCGGGTGTGTCCTGCGCGGTGTGCGGCCGTCGGTCGGCATCGTGGGGCATGATCCTAGAGGCCGCGGCTTGCGCGGCTCTGGAGCGCCGCGCGGGCGCGGGGCTCCCGTTCACCGCGGGTTCACACCCCCTCAGCCACGGTCCGGCCATGCGGGCCAAGGCGCAGGCGAGTGTGGCGGTGGTGATCGTGGCGGCGTTGTGCGGCCCGGCGGCGGCGCAGCCGGCTCCCCCGTTCTGCCTCTCCAACCCCGACATCCGCGACGCCGTCCAGTCCCGCAAGGCCGTGCCGCCGTTCCGGGCCGTGGCCGAGGCGATGCGCGAAGGCGGCGACCTCGTCGCCATCCGGCTCTGCCGCGCGGCCGACGCCCTGCTGGTCTACGACGTCGCGGTGCTGCGGCTGGACGGCCGGCTCGTCCATGTGATCGTGGACGCGGCGGCCGGCCGCGCGATGCCCGGCCGGCGCTGGCCCTGATGCGCCACGAAAGGAGACGTCACGCGTGCGCCTGCTGGTAGTGGAGGACGACCGGGATCTCAACCGGCAGCTCACGGCCGCGCTGGAGGGCGCGGGCTATGCGGTCGACCACGCCTTCGACGGCGAGGAAGGCCACTTCATGGGCGACACCGAGCCCTACGACGCCATCGTGCTCGACATCGGACTGCCGAAAATGGACGGCATCGCGGTGCTGGAGGCCTGGCGGCGCACCGGGCGGACCGCCCCCGTGCTGATCCTCACCGCGCGCGACCGCTGGAGCGACAAGGTGCGCGGCTTCGACGCCGGGGCCGACGACTACGTGGCCAAGCCGTTCCACATGGAGGAGATCCTTGCCCGCCTCAGGGCGCTGCTGCGGCGCGCCACCGGCCACGCCTCGCCCGAGCTGTCGAGCGGACCCGTGACGCTCGACACGCGGGCGGGGCGCGTGCTGGTCGACGGCCAGCCGGTCAAGCTGACGAGCCACGAATATAGGCTTCTCTCCTACCTGATGCACCATGCCGGGCGCGTCGTCTCCCGCGCCGAGATCGTCGAGCACCTCTATGAGCAGGACTTCGACCGCGATTCGAACACGATCGAGGTGTTCGTCGGACGCTTGCGCAAGAAGCTCGGCGTCGACCTGATCCAGACTATGCGGGGCCTCGGCTACCTGGTGGAGTCGAGCGAGGCGCAGGCGGCCACGGCCGCCTCCAGGCGGCCGGCGGGCAAGACCGAGCGGTGAGCCGGGCCGCGGGCGGGGCCGGCGACCCGGACCCCGGGGCAGCCATCGCTGCCGGGCCGCCCGTGACGGCGCCGGGCCGGCCCGCGGTCCGCCTCAGGCCCTTCCGCTGGATGGGCGGCCTGTCGCTTGCGACCCGCCTGTTCCTGTCCAACGTCGCCTGGAGCGCGACCATCCTGGCCGTGTCCGGCCTGATCCTGAGCGAGGTCAACTTCCGCGCCGCCGAGCAGGATTTCGACGAGCGCCTCGGGGTCTACCTGCGGGCGCTCGTGTCGGCGGCGGCCGCCAACGGGGACGAGACCCATGGGGGCGCACCGCGCCTGGGCGACCCCGCCTTCGAGCTGCCCCTGTCGGGCTGGTACTGGCAGATCACCCGCCTCGACGGCGAGAAGCCGGACGTGCGGGCCTCGAAATCGCTGTTCGCCGAGCGGCTGCCGGCCCTGGCCGACCTCCACGTGCCCCTGCTGCCGGGCGGGGCGCGGCGCGGCTACGCGACAGGGCCCGACGACCGGCCGCTGCGCATCGTGGAGCGCACCATCGATGCCGGCGACGACGGCCGCTACCTCGTCCAGGTCGCCGCCCCGGCCGACGAGGTGGCGGCCGACATCACGGGCTTCAACCTGTCGCTGGCGCTGGTCTTCGTGCTGCTCGGCCTCGCGCTCGTGGGCTCGAGCCTCCTGCAGCTGCGCTTCGGCCTGCGGCCGCTGCGCCGCATCCGGAGCGGGGTCGCGGCGATCCGGCGCGGCGAGGGCGAGCGCATCGAGGGCCGCTATCCCCCCGACCTCGCCCCGCTGGCCGGGGAGCTGAACCTGCTGATCGCCTCCAACCGCGAGATCGTCGAGCGCGCCAGGACCCAGGTCGGCAACCTCGCCCATGCCCTCAAGACCCCGCTCAGCGTGCTGGTCAACGAAGCCGAGGCCGATCCCACGGGCGAGCTCGCGGCCCGGGTCCGCCAGCAGACCGACATCATGCGCGACCAGCTCTCCTACTACCTCGACCGGGCCCGGGCGGCGGCGCGGGTGAGCGTGATCGGCCAGGCGACGGACGTGCACGAGGCGACCGCTGCGCTCGCCCGCACCTTCGCCAAGATCTACTTCGACCGCGGGCTCACCTTCGACTGCGCGGTGCCGGCCGGGCTGCGCTTCCGCGGCGAACGCCAGGACTTCGACGATCTCGTGGGCAACCTCATCGACAACGCCGGCAAATGGGCCGGCTCGCGCGTCGAGATCAGGGCCGAGGTCGCGGCCGACGAGGGGACGGCGGACGCGCCCCAGATCGTCGTCACCGTCGACGACGACGGGCCCGGCCTGCCGACCGAGGCGCGCGCCTTTGCGAGCCGGCGGGGCCGGCGGCTCGACGAGAGCAAGCCGGGCTCGGGCCTCGGGCTGTCCATCGTCACGGATCTCGCCGGCGCCTACGGGGGCATGTTCAGCCTGCACGACAGCCCGCTCGGCGGGCTGCGGGCGGTGCTGCGGCTGCCCGGCACCGCGGCTGATTTCCGCCCCAATCTCGTGTAAGCCCGAGCACGGATCGAAGCCGCGGGAGATGGTCGGGATTGGACACGATGCAAGCCGTCCGGCGATTGGCCGTCACCGCGGCCCTCGCCACGTCCCTCGCGGGCTGCTCGGTGGGCGGGCTGGGGGCGATCGGCCCGGTGGCTTCGGCCGCCCCGCCGCCCGCTCCCGCGCCCGAGCCGGTCTCCTACGGGGCCTTCCTCGAGGGGCCGGTCGGCCAGAAGCTGGCCCCCGCCGATCGCGACAAGGCGCTCGCCGCCGAACAGGACGCGCTCGCGGCCGGCCAGCGCCGGGCCTGGCGCGGGGCGGCCGGCACCTACGGCTATGTCGAGCCCGCCGCGGCGCCCGGCCCATCCCCCGCGGCGGCCGCCGAGGGCGCCCCTCCTGCGACCGCGGGTGACGTTTGCAGGGCGTTTACCAGCACCATCTATATCGGGGGACGCCCGCAAGTGGGCCATGGACGGGGCTGCCTGAGCCCCGACGGGTCCTACCGCATCGTGGGATGACGGTGGAAACGCGGGGGGACCGGAGCCCCGACATGGGTGCCGTTGCCAGACCCCCGATTACGATCGTCGCGGCCACCCATGGGCGCCTTGCGGCCGACATGGACGGCCGCGTCGCGGGAACCGCTAGCGTGAAGCCCCTTGTCCTCCAGCCGGGCGCAGGACTGCGCCTCCCGCGCCAGGCCTGGGGCCGGTCATGATCTGGCTGGCCTTCGCTACGATGACGGCCGCGGCGGCCCTGCTTCTCGTCTGGCCGCTCGCGCGCGGGGCGGCCGGCACCGAGCCCGAAGCCGCCGATCTCGCCTTCTACAAAAGCCAGCTCGCCGAGGTGGAAGGCGATCTCGGGCGCGAGGCGGTGGCGCCCGCCGAGGCCGCGGCGACCCGCGCCGAGATCGCTCGGCGGCTCTTGGCCGCGGCCGGCGCCGCCCCGGCTCGCCCGGCCCGGCCCTCGCGCGGCGCGCGGCTCCTCGCCGTCCTGCTCGCGGTGGGCGCCGTGCCGGCCGGATCGCTCGCGCTCTACCTGCGGCTCGGCCACCCGGGGGAGCCCGACGCCCCGCTCGCCGCGCGCCAGGACCCCATGGCGCCCGGCGTCGACCTTGCGGCCGCCCTGCCTCGCATCGAGGCGCATCTTGCGGGCCATCCCGAGGACGGGCGGGGCTTTGCCCTCGTGGCGCCGCTCTACATGCGGCTGGGGCGCTACGACGACGCCGCCAAGGCCTATGCGGCCGCGCTGCGCGACAGCGGCGAGGACGCGCCCCGCCGCGCGGCCCTCGGCCAGGCGCTGGTGATGGCGGCCGCGGGCGTGGTCACCAGCGAGGCCCGCGCGGCCTTCGACCAGGCGCTGGCCGACGACCCCAAGCTGCCCGAGGCGCGCTTCTTCACCGCGGTCGCGGCCGAGCAGGACGGCGACAAGCCCCGCGCCGCCCGGCTCTGGAGGGAGCTCCTCGCCGACACCCCGCCCGACGCGCCCTGGCGCGCCGGCGTCCAGGCCCGCCTTGCCGCCCTGTCCGGGCCGGCGGCTCTGCCGGCGCGGCCATCGCGGGGCTGCCGCCCGACCAGCAGCAGCAGGCCATCCGCGGCATGGTGGAGGGGCTCGCGGGCCGCCTTGCGCAGAATGGTCGCGACGCCGGTGGCTGGCTGCGGCTGATCCGGGCCTATAAGGTGCTTGGCGATCCGGGCAGGGCCCGCGCGGCGCTGGCCGACGCCCGCAAGGGTCTCGATGGCGATGCCGCCGCGCTGGGCCAGCTCGAGGCGCTCGGGCGCGAACTCGGGCTGGAGACGTGAGCACGTGACGCGCAAGGGCAGGCGCCTCGCCATGATCGGCACGGCCGGCGGCGTGCTCGCGCTCGCGGTCGGGCTGGTGCTCGTCGCGCTGCGCGACAGCATCGTGTTCTTCTACGGCCCGACCGAGCTTGCGGCCAAGACCCTGCCGCTCGGCACGCGGCTTCGCATCGGGGGCCTCGTGGAGCAGGGCTCGCTCGTCCGCCGGCCGGGCAACCTGGTGAGTTTCGCGGTGACCGATCTCAGCCACAGCGTCGCGGTGAACTACACCGGGCTCCTACCGGACCTCTTCCGGGAAGGGCAGGGCGTCGTGGCCGAGGGGGTGGTCGACGCGCCCGGCCATTTTGCGGCCGACACCGTGCTCGCCAAGCACGACGAGCGCTACATGCCCAAGGAGGTCGCCGAGAGCCTCAAGGCGCAGGGCGTCTGGCGCCCCGAGGGCGGCTCCGCCCCGCCAGCCGGCGCCACCGCCGCGAACGCCGCCCCATGATCGTCGAGACCGGCCACTACGCCCTCGTGCTCGCGCTGGCGGTCGCGCTGATCCAGGCCGTGGTGCCGCCCTGGGGGGCACGGCGCGGCGACGCGGGCCTGCGCGGCATGGCGGTGAGCGCCGCGGTCGCGCAGTTCGCGCTGGTCGCCTACGCGTTTGCGGCGCTGGTCTACGCCCATGTCGTGTCGGACTTCAGCCTGACGACGGTGGTCGAGAACTCGCTTTCCACCAAGCCCCTGATCTACAAGATCGCGGGCGTATGGGGGAACCACGAAGGCTCCATGCTGCTCTGGGTGCTGATCCTCGCCCTGTTCGGCGCCATGGTGGCCGTGCTGGGGCGCGGCATGCCGGACACCCTGCGGGCCAACACGCTGGCCGTGCAGGCCTCGATCGCGGCCGCCTTCCTGGCCTTCATCCTCATCACCTCGAACCCCTTCGCGCGCGGCTTCCCGGCGCCCTTCGAGGGGCAGGATCTCAACCCGCTGCTGCAGGATCTCGGGCTCGCGATCCATCCGCCGCTGCTCTACCTCGGCTATGTCGGCTTCTCGATCGTGTTCTCCTTCGCGGCCGCGGCCTTGATCGAGGGCCGGCTCGACGCCGCCTGGGCGCGCTATGTCCGCCCCTGGATCCTCATCGCCTGGACGTTCCTGACGCTCGGCATCGCGATGGGCTCCTACTGGGCCTACTACACGCTCGGCTGGGGCGGCTTCTGGTTCTGGGACCCGGTCGAGAACGCCTCCCTCATGCCATGGCTCGCCGGCACCGCGCTGCTGCACTCGGCGGCCGTGATGGAGAAGCGGGACGCGCTCAAGATCTGGACGCTGTTCCTGGCCATTCTGGCCTTCTCGCTGTCGCTGCTCGGCACCTTCCTGGTCCGCTCGGGCGTGCTCACCTCGGTGCATTCCTTCGCGAGCGACCCGACGCGCGGCGTCTTCATCCTCGCGATCCTCGGGGTCTTCATCGGCGGCTCGCTGGCGCTCTACGCCTGGCGGGCGCCGGCCCTGCGGCCGGGCGGCATCTTCGCCCCCGTGAGCCGGGAGGGCGCGCTGGTCCTCAACAACCTGCTGCTCACCACCTGCTGCGCGACCGTGCTGACCGGCACCCTCTATCCGCTCGCGCTCGAGGCCCTGACGGGAGCCAAGATCTCGGTCGGCGCGCCCTTCTTCACCCTGACCTTCGGCCCGATCGCCATCCCGCTGCTGCTGGCCATGCCGCTCGGCCAGTCGCTCGCCTGGAAGCGCGGCGACCTCCTGGGGGCGGCGCAGCGCCTCGCGCTCGCGGCGGGGCTCGGGCTCGCCCTCGCCCTGGTGCTGGGAGCCGTGCTGCGCGGCGGCCCGGTCCTGGCCGCGCTGGGCGTCGGGCTCGCGCTCTATCTCGTGGTGGGCGCCTTCACGGACATCGCCGGACGGCTCAGGGGCGCCAC
>CAXUMV010000103.1:6162-9601 GCA_964252065.1 uncultured Lichenihabitans sp. | reverse complement strand
AACCTACGACCCGCTGATTAAGAGTCAGCTGCTCTACCAACTGAGCTATACGCCCGTCGCGGCGATCCTGCCCTGCGATGGAAAGGCCGTGTAGCAAAGGCGCCTTCGGCTGTCCAGCGCCCTAGCCGCTGCGTCTGGCGGCGGGCCGGGAGAAGACACTGCCGGCGCGTGTGAGCCGCCTCGGACCCTACCGGTAGACCCCTGCGATCGCGAGGAAATCGGCGGCCGTCAGGCTGGCGCCGCCCACCAGGGCGCCGTCGACGTCGGGGAGGGCCATCAGCGCCGCGGCATTGGCGGGCTTGACCGAGCCGCCGTAGAGGAGGCGCACGGAGCCCGCCACGCCGCCCAGCCCCTCGGCCAGGCGGTCGCGGATGAAGCCGTGCATGGCCGCGACGTCCCGGTCCGTCGGGGTGCGGCCCGTGCCGATCGCCCAGACCGGCTCGTAGGCGATCACCAGGGCCTCGGCGGAGGAGCCGGGCGGGACCGAGCCCCCGATCTGCGCCGCCACGACATCGCGGGCGCGGCCGGCGTCGTGCTCGGCTTTGCTCTCGCCCACGCAGACGATGGCGGTGAGGCCGGCCCGCGCCGCGGCCTCCGCCTTGGCGCGCACGGTGGCATCGCTCTCGCCATGGCCGGCCCGGCGCTCCGAATGGCCGACGATGACGAGGCTCGCCCCCGCGTCGCGCAGCATCGCGGCCGACACGTCGCCCGTGAAGGCGCCGGAGGCCGCCGCCGCGCAATCCTGCCCGCCGATGGCGAGCCGGCCGCGCGCGGTCTGGGCGGCGCGCTCGAGGAGGGTCGCGGGCGGGCAGAGGGCGCAGTCGGCCCGCCCGGCCGCCCCCTCCTCCACGGCCGCCGCGATGGCGGCGATCTCGGCCAGCGCGGCGCCGAGGCCGTTCATCTTCCAGTTTCCGACGACGAAGGGGATGCGGGCGGACATGGCGGGTGCGGCTCCGGACGGCCCTGAGGCCCTGCCCCGCGCTTTAGGCCACGGCCGGGACGGCGGCAATCGGCCGGGCGGCGAAACCCGTGCCGCGGGATGGACACCGCGGCCCTTGCGTGCTGCAACGCGCCCTCGCGCGGGACGCCTGCCCCCCGCCTCCCGCCGGACCCCTCCCATGCCGTCCCGTCCCGATCCCGGTTCCGCGCTCGAGCGCATCGCGGCCGCCCTCGAGCGGCTGGCGCCGCCCCTGCCCCAGGCGCCGGACTTTGCGGCCGCCGACGCCTTCGTCTGGTCGGCGGCGCGACGCCGCCTGCAGCCGGTCGGCACCGTCAACCGCGTGGACGTCGGGCTGCTGCACGGCATCGACCGGGTCCGCGACCAGCTGCTCGACAACACCGTTCGCTTCGCGCGCGGCCTGCCGGCCAACAACGCGTTGCTGTGGGGCGCGCGGGGCATGGGGAAGTCGAGCCTCGTCAAGGCCGCCCATGCGGCGGTCAACGCCAGGGCGCTCGGGGCACCGGTCAAGCTCGTGGAGATCCACCGCGAGGACGTCGACAGCCTGCCCGACCTCATGGGCCTGCTGCGGGAGGCCCCGCACCGCTTCATCCTGTTCTGCGACGACCTCTCCTTCGATGCGGATGACACCTCCTACAAGTCGCTGAAGGCGGTGCTCGAGGGTGGCATCGAGGGGCGGCCGGCCAACGTCGTGTTCTACGCGACCTCCAACCGCCGGCACCTGCTGCCGCGCGACATGATGGACAACGAGCGCGCGACCGCCATCAACCCGGGCGAGGCAGTCGAGGAGAAGGTCTCGCTCAGCGACAGGTTCGGGTTGTGGCTCGGCTTCCACAAATGCTCGCAGGACGACTACCTCGCCATGGTCGAGGGCTATGCGGCCGCCTACGCGCTGTCCTACCCGCCCGAGGCGATGGTCCGCGAGGCGCTCGAGTGGGCGACCACCCGCGGGGCCCGGTCGGGCCGCACGGCGTGGCAGTTCATCCAGGATCTCGCCGGGCGGCTCGAGCGCCCGATCGGCTGATCAGGCCCGCCTCTCGTCGATCTTCGGCAGCAGGAAGGTGAGGACGCCGAGGATGGGCAGGAAGGCGCAGACCCTGAACACGAAGGCGATGCTGGTGTGGTCGGCGATCTCGCCCAGCAGCGCGGCCCCGAGCCCCCCGATCCCGAACGCGAAGCCGAAGAACAGCCCGCCCACGAGACCCACCCGGCCGGGCATCAGCTCCTGGGCGAACACGACGATCGCCGAGAACGCCGAGGCGATCACGAGGCCGATGATCACCGACAGCACCGCCGTCCAGGCGAGGCTCGCATAGGGCAGGACGAGCGTGAACGGCAGCACGCCGAGGATCGACACCCAGATCACCACGCGCCGTCCGACCTTGTCGCCGATCGGCCCGCCGATGATCGTGCCGGCCGCGACCGCGCCCAGGAACACGAACAGGAACACCTGCGCGGTCTGGATCGACACGCCGAACCTGTCGATCAGGTAGAAGGTGTAGAAGGTGCTGATCCCGGCGAGGTAGAGGTGCTTGGAGAAGATCAACCCCATCAGGATCAGCACCGCGCCCACCACCCGGCCACGTGACAGGCTGGAGGCGCCGGCCCCCCGCGCGGGCGCCTTGGCGGTCCGCCGGAGCGCGGCCGCATACCAGCAGCCGACCCAGGACAGCAGCACGATGCCGGCGATGGCGACCAGCGTGAACCAGCCGATGCTCCCCTGCCCGCGCGGCACGACGATGAAGGCGGCGAGCAGCGGGCCGATCGCGGTGCCGACGTTGCCGCCGACCTGGAACAGCGACTGCGCCAGGCCATGACGCCCGCCCGATGCCATGCGGGCGACGCGGCTCGCCTCGGGATGGAAGATCGAGGACCCGATGCCGACCGAGGCCGCCGCCACAAGCAGCATCGGGTAGCTGGACGCGGTCGCCAGCAGCACGAGACCGACCAGGCTCACGGCCATGCCGATCGGCAGCGAATAGGGCATCGGCCGCCGGTCGGTCGAGAGGCCGACGAAGGGCTGCAGCAGCGAGGCCGTGAGCTGGAACGCGAGCGTGATCAGGCCGATCTGGCCGTAGTCGAGCCGGAAGGCGGTGCGCAGCAGCGGGTAGAGCGCCGGCAGCAGCGACTGCACCGTGTCGTTGAGCCCGTGGGCGATGCTGGTCGCGACCATGATCGAGAACACGGTGCCCCCGCCCGCCGCCGCGAGGCCGACGCGCGAGGCCGCGGTCCCGGCGGGCGGGTCGAATCCCTCAACGCGAGCGTCCATGGCCGTCGTCCTGTCTGTCGCGGTCGCGCCTGGCGGGGAGGGCCGAGGCGCAAGGTCGAGCGCGGGAGCCGGCCTTTCGCGACAAGGCCGCGTCGTGCTGCGCTTGATATGATCGGCCCTGGTTACGCGCGGTGGGTCGGCAAGATCAAGCCCCGGTGTCACCGGCAAGCCACTTCGGCGTGCATTAGCGGCCCGCCGGGGCTTTTACGGCT
>CAXUMV010000103.1:0-6152 GCA_964252065.1 uncultured Lichenihabitans sp. | reverse complement strand
ATCCGTCCGACCCCCAATGCCCAGCCGATGCCGGTCCCTCGGACGGCCATCGGGTAGAACTGCCCTGCATAGGCGAGGCTGACGATCTGCGACCCGATGGTCGTGGCGCCGGCCATAGCCACCAACAACAGCAGCACGCCGGTCGGTGCCTTGAAGCCGAGCAGCGTGATCGAGACCGCCGCCATCATGTATCTGGACGCCGCCGTGGATCGGCCAATCTCTCCTTCCACCTTCGACCTCGCCCAGGCGATCGAACGCGCGGGCGACGCGCTCGGGAACGAACAGCAGGCCGACGGCCATTTCGTCTTCGAGCTCGAGTCGGACGCGACCGTTCCGAGCGAGTACGTCGCGCTCAAGCACTTCCTGGACGAGGCCGATCCCGCGATCGAGGCCAAGATCGGCCGCTATCTGCGCCGGACGCAGAACGAGGACGGCGGGTGGCCGCTGATGATCGGGGCCCGGCCGCACCTGTCGGCAAGCGTCAAGGCCTACTTCGCCCTGAAGCTCATCGGCGACGACATCGAGGCGCCGCACATGCGCAAGGCGCGGGCGCTGATCCTGTCGATGGGCGGCGCCGCCCAGACCAACGTGTTCACCCGCACCATGCTGGCGCTGTTCGGCTTCGTGCCGTGGCGCGCCGTGCCCGTGATGCCGATCGAGATCATGCGGCTGCCGCGCTGGTTCCCGTTCCACCTGAGCAAGGTGTCCTACTGGGCCCGGTGCACGCTGGTGCCGCTGATGATCCTCGCGGCCCTCAAGCCCGTGGCCCGCAATCCCCTGCGCGTCAGGATCGACGAGCTGTTCGTGGTGCCGGCCGACCAGGTGCGGACATGGCCGAAAGGCCCCGACCAGGCGCAGCCCTGGAGCGCCATCTTCGGCGCGGTCGATGCCGTGCTGCAGCGCGTCGACCGCTTTTTCCCCAAGGCCGGCCGGCAGCGGTCGATCGAGGATGCGCTGGCCTATATCCGCGAGCGGATCAACGGCGACGACGGGCTCGGGGGCATCTATCCCGCCATGGCGGCCACCGTCATGGTGTTCGATACGCTGAAGGTGCCGCGCACCGACCCCGACGTGATCCTGGCGCGCGCGGGGGTCGAGAAGCTGATGACCTTCCGCGGGGACGAGGCTTATCTGCAGCCCTGCTTCTCGCCGGTGTGGGACACGGCGCTGGCCGCCCATGCGCTGATCGAGACCGAAGGGGTCGGCTCGGCCAAGGCGGGGGCCTGTCTCGACTGGCTGAGGCCCAAGCAGGTGCTGGACGTCAAGGGCGACTGGGCCGTGCAGCGGCCGGACGTGCGGCCGGGCGGCTGGGCCTTCCAGTACGAGAACCCCCACTTCCCCGATCTCGACGACACGGCCGTGGTCGTCATGGCGATGGACCGGGCCGCCGCCCAGCGGGGCGACCGGCGCTTCGACGAGGCGATCGCCCGCGGCAAGGAGTGGGTGGTCGGGCTGCAGAGCCGCAACGGGGGCTGGGGCGCCTTCGACGCCGACAACGACAAGACCTATCTAAACGCGATCCCCTTCGCCGATCACGGCGCCCTGCTGGACCCGCCGACCGCCGACGTCACGGCGCGCTGCGTGTCCATGCTGGCCCAGCTCGGCGAGACCCGAGCCTCGAGCGAAGCGCTGCGGCGCGGCCTCGACTACCTGCTGCAGAACCAGGAGAAGGACGGCAGCTGGTACGGCCGATGGGGGATCAACTACATCTACGGCACCTGGTCGGTGCTCTGCGCCCTCAATGCGGTCGGGTTCACGGGCAGTGATCCCGTGGTGCGCCGGGCGACCGACTGGCTGAAAGGCGGCCAGAACCCGGACGGCGGCTGGGGGGAGGACGACCGCAGCTACGCCCGCCGCTACAAAGGCTTCCAGCCGGCCGACAGCGCCCCTTCCCAGACGGCCTGGGCGCTGCTCGGACTGATGGCGGCCGGCGAGGCCGACAGCCCGGCCGTCGCGCGCGGCATCGGCTACCTGATGCGCACGCAGGCCAGCGACGGCCTGTGGGCCGAGGATGCCCACACCGGCACGGGGTTCCCGCGGGTGTTCTATCTCCGCTATCACGGCTATGCGAAGTACTTTCCGCTCTGGGCCATGGCGCGCTATCGCAACCTCAAGGCCAGCAACACCAGGACCGTCGCGGTGGGGATGTGACCCGATGAGCGCGGCCGCAGCCCTTCCCGTCCTCGCCGCCACCGGCATGATCGCCGAGGCCGGGATCGCCCGCGGCCCGGGCGTCGTCGCGATCGCCGGGGGCGGCGATCCGGCCCGCCTCGCCCTGATGCTGCAGGCCGCCCTCGACCGCCAGGCGAAGGGCATCATCAGCTTCGGCATCGCGGGGGGGCTCGAGGCGGGCCAGGCCCCGGGCTCGATCGTGCTGGCGAGCGGCGTATACGTGGACGGCCGGCGGATCGCGACCGACACCGCCTGGGTGGCGCGGCTGACCGCCCGGCTGCCGCGCGCGCTGCGCGGCGACATCGTGGGCGTCGACCATGCGGTGGCGAGCCCCGCCGGCAAGGCGGCGCTGCATCGGGCGACCGGAGCGGTCGCGGTCGACATGGAATCGCACGTCGCCGCGCGCCTGGCCGCCGTCTACGGCGTCCCCTTCGTGGCCCTGCGCATCATCGCCGATCCGGCCGACCGGGCCCTGCCCGAGGCGGCGACGGTGGGCATGCGCCCGGACGGCAGCATGGACGCCGGCGCCGTGCTGCGCTCGCTGGCGCGCCGCCCTGGCGACATCCCCGCCCTGCTCCGCACGGCCATGGACGCCAGCACGGCCTTTGCGGCCCTGCGGGCCTGCCGCCGCCACCTGCCGGGCCTGCTCGGCTTCGAGGACGACCCGGCCGCCGAAGCGACGGCGCCGATGCGGGACTACGACGTCCCGCTGTTCGGGACCCCGGGCGAGATCCAGGTCGAGGGCTGACGGCGCCAAGGGCTGGTGTCCACAGCCCGCGCGCCGTTATCGCCCGCGCCGTCCTTGCAAGCGAAGCGCAATCCACCGGCGGGCGTTCCTGCCGAGGCGTAGATCGCCACGGCGCCGACGCGCCCTGCGAAAACGGGCGCCCCGCCCCTACTCCGCCGCCTGCAGCGGCACCCGCTCGTCGCGCTTCTCGATCTCGGCGAGCTTGGTCTCGACGTGCCGGGCGAACATGAACTCGGCCGGGCGCTGCTGATCGAGCGGGATGTCGGGCGTCATCGGCCCCGAGGTCCGCACGCCGCGCAGCGCGATCTTGAGCATCTTGAGCGGGCTGCGGACGGAGTCGGCCACCGCGGTCGCCTCGAAGCCGCTATGGACCATGCAGTCGGCGCACTTCTCGTAGTTGCCGGTGCCGTAGTTGCTCCAGTTCGTGTCCTCGATCAGCTCCTTGTAGCTCTTGGCGTAGCCTTCGCCGAGCAGGTAGCAGGGCTTCTGCCAGCCGAACACCGTATAGGCCGGGTTGCCCCAGGGCGTGCAGTGATAGGTCTGGTTGCCGGCGAGGAAGTCGAGGAACAGGCTCGACTGGTAGAACGGCCACGCCTTGCCACCCTTGCCGCGGCGGAAGATGTCGCGGAACAGCTCCTTGGTCTTGGCGCGGTTGAGGAAGTGCTTCTGGTCCGGCGCCCGCTCGTAGGCGTAGCCCGGCGAAACCGTGATCCCGTCGATGCCCATCGCGGTGACGGTGTCGAAGAACGCCGCGGCCCGCTCCGGGCTCGCATCGTTGAACAGGGTCGTGTTGATGGTGACCCGGAAGCCGGCGGCCTTGGCGGCCTTCAGGGCGCTCACGGCCTTGTCGTAGACGCCCGTGCGGCAGACCGACTTGTCGTGCATCTCCTGGTCGCCGTCGAGGTGGATCGACCAGTTGAAATAGGGGTTCGGCTTGTACTCGTGCAGCTTCTTCTCGAGCAGCAGCGCGTTGGTGCAGACGGTCACGAACTTCTTGCGCTGGATGGCGCCCTCGACGATCTCCTTCAGCTCCTTGTGGATGAGCGGCTCGCCGCCGGCGATCACCATCATCGGGGCGCCGCACTCGTCGAGCGCGGCCAGCGCGTCGGCGGGGGAGATCCGCTGGTTGAGGATCTTGTCCGGGTAGTCGATCTTGCCGCAACCGGCGCAGGCCAGATTGCACCGGAACAGCGGCTCCAGCATCATGACCAGCGGGTAGCGTTTGTTCCCCTTGAGGTGATTGCGGACCACGTAACCGCCCATCCGGACGGCCTGATGCAATGAAATTCCCACGTTCTGCTCCATGACGGCCGCCTTAAAAGGGCGGCTTCACGTTTCTGTCGGCCTCAGGCCGGCTGGGACGCGAGCGGCGCCGGCAACCGGAACGAAACCGTTTCCTCGAGCCCCGGCAGGGTCGAGACCTCGATGGGTCCGACCCGGGCCAGGGTGGCGATGACATCCTCGACGAGGACCTCGGGAGCCGACGCGCCGGCCGTCACGCCGATCGTCTCGGCGCCGATGAGCCAGGCGGGATCGAGCTCCGTGCCGTCCGCGATGAGATAGCTCGGCACTTGAGCGTCCGAGCCGATCTCCCGCAGGCGGTTGGAGTTCGAACTGTTCTGCGCGCCCACGACCAGGATGACGTCGGCGACGCGGCTGAGATCGCGCACCGCGGTCTGCCTGTTCTGGGTGGCGTAGCAGATATCGCGCGTGTCCGGACCCACGATCCCCGGGAACCTCCCATGCAGCGCCGCGATGATGCCGCGCGTGTCGTCGACGCTGAGCGTGGTCTGGGTGATGTAGGCGGCCTCCGTGCCGGGGGGCAGCGACAGGGCCTCGACGTCGGCGACCGACTGGACGAGGTGGACCGGCCCGTCGATCTGGCCCATCGTCCCCTCGACCTCGGGGTGGCCGGCGTGACCGACCAGGATCACGGTGCGCCCCTGGGCGAGGTAGCGGCGGCCCTGCCCGTGCACCTTGGCAACCAGCGGGCAGGTCGCGTCGATCACCGAAAGGTCGCGCGCGACGGCGGCCGCCTCGACCTCGCGCGACACCCCGTGCGCGCTGAAGATCGTGACCGCGCCCTCGGGCACCTCGGCGACATCCTTCACGAAGATCGCGCCCTTGCGTTTCAGCGTCTCGACGACATGGCGGTTGTGGACGATCTCGTGGCGGACATAGACCGGTGCCCCGTGCTGGCTGAGCGCGCGCTCGACGATCTCCACCGCACGGACGACGCCCGCGCAGAACCCGCGCGGCTGCGCCAGGACAACCTTCATCCACGACCCCCGCTGGCCCGACGGCGCGGCCGGCGTGTCCCTGTCGACAGACGGACAGTCGCGGGGCAGCCGGGGCCGATTCCAGTCACGATTAAGCGTGGTAGGTAAGATTCATCGCCCGAGCAACCCGGCCCCGTTGCTTTGCCGGACACTGTGGCATCGCGGTGACCGTCGCCCGCGGCCCGCCTTCTTCGGCACACCGCGTCATCCGCGGGCTTGGTTAAGCGGTAGGGTTAAACTCCCTTTAAGCTGTTTTGCCCACAGTCCTTGGTGAGGCGGGGGACGGCGTTGCATGGCCGGGGCTCCGTCGACACAGGATGGAGTATCGTTGATGGGCAGCACCAGAGCCCTGCTTCTCGCCGGAGCCGTGGCGCTCGGCGTTGCCGATGCCGCCCAGGCGGCAGACCTGCCGCTGGCCCCGCCCCTGCCCAGCTACGTGCCGGAGCCGGTCGCGTTCTCGAGCTGGTACATCCGCGGCGACGTCGGCGCGGGCCTCTCGTTCGGACCCGACATCCGGTCGACCTTCTTCGACGAGACGACGGGCGACCTCGTGCCGGACTACGCGGAGGTCCGTCAGATCGGCCGCGACCGGCAGCGCCTGGGCGACTCGGGCTTCGTGGACATCGGCGTCGGCTACCAATTCAACAACTGGCTGCGCCTGGATGCGACCGCCGAGGTCCGCTCGGCGGCCCGGTTCTCCACCGTCGAGCACTACAGCAACGACTTCATCGTCGGTGCCGTCCCCGGGCAGTTCGGGCAGGACATCTACAACGGCTCGGTCCAGAGCTCGGTGTTCCTGGCCAACGCCTACGTGGACCTCGGCACCTGGTACGGCATCACGCCCTACATCGGCGGCGGCGTCGGGGCGGCCTACAACCACCTGGCGGCCCTCACGGACATCAACCCGGGGAGTCTCGTCAACTACACGGACCAGACCTCCGGCATCGTGGGCC
>CAXUMV010000102.1:5493-9802 GCA_964252065.1 uncultured Lichenihabitans sp. | reverse complement strand
CGGGGTGTGGCGGGGGGCGCTGCAACGCCGCGCCGACGAGGCCCTGCAGGGCACCTTCGGCCTCACGCTGCCGCGCGGCGCGCTGATCCGCGACCTCACCACCGCCCAGCAGCAGATCGTGCAGATCACCCGGGCGCTGCTGTCCAAACCCAGGCTCATCGTCTTCGACGAGCCGACAGCGGCGCTGACCAAGCAGGAGGTGGACAGCCTGTTCCGGGCCATCGCGCAGCTGAAGTCACAAGGCCTGACGACGCTCTACATCTCCCACTATCTCAGCGAGATCGACCAGATCTGCGACACCGTCACGGTGCTGCGCAACGGGCGCGACGTGGGGCACGTGCAGCCGCGCAGCACCCCGGTCGCCGAAGTCATGCGCCTCATGGTCGACCGCGACGTGAAGGATCTCTTCCCCAAGGTCGAAGTCTCGATCGGCGAGCCCGTCCTCGCGGTCGAGCGGCTCGGCAGCCCCGGGCGCTTCAGCGACGTGTCGCTGACGGTCCGGCAGGGCGAGATCCTCGGCTTGACCGGACTGCTCGGATCGGGCGCCAAGGAGCTCGTGCAGGCGCTGTTCGGCCTCGATCCCGCCAAGACCGGGACCGTGCGGCTCGGCGGCCACCTGCGCCGGCTGGCGAGCCCGACCGCCGCCGCCCGCCGCGGCATCGCGCTCGTGCCCGAGGACCGGCGCGTCCAGGGCGTCGCGCTGGATCTCAGCGTGCGCGAGAACGTCACCCTGGCGAGCCTCGGGCGGGTCAGCCTGTTCGGCTGGCTCCGGCGGGCCGCCGAGCGCACCCATGTCGATCGGCTGATCGGCGAGCTCGGCATCAAGACCGCAGGCGCGGACGCGCCCGTCCGCACGCTGAGCGGGGGCAACCAGCAGAAGGTGGCGATCGCCAAATGGCTGAGCCGCCAGTCCGATCTCTACATCCTCGACGAGCCGACCGTGGGCGTCGACGTAGCGGCCAAGACCGAGATCTACAGGCTGATCGGCCGCCTGGCCGAACGCGGCGCGGCGATCCTCATCCTGTCGGCCGATCTCGACGAGCTCGTCGGCATCTGCGACCGGGTCGCCGTCATGTATCGCGGGCGGATCGTGACGGAGCAGCGCGCCGCCGACACCTCGGCGGACGAGCTTCTCCACGCGGCCCTGACCGGAGGCGATCCTCGCCCGGAGACCGCCCATGCCGCCTAGGTCCCCGACCCTCGCCGAGGCCCCGGGCTTTGCGGCGCCCGCGCGCCCGGCCGGACCCAAGGGCATAGGGTGGCAGGCGTCCGCCGGCGAAGTGGCCGCCGGCGTCCTGCGGGTCGGCTCGCTGCTGCTGTGCCTCGGCATCCTGGCCGTCTTCACCCTGAAGGCGCCCGGCTTCCTGTCGCCCGTCAACATCGGGCTGATCCTGTCGCAATCGGCCGTGCTCGGCATCCTGGGCTTCGGGCTGACCCTGGTCCTGATCACCGGCGGCACCGACATCATCGCCGGCGGCATCGACCTGTCGCTCGCCGGAACGCTCGGGCTCAGCGCCGCGGTCTTCGCGGCCCTGAACCGGGCGGGTTTCGCCGACGCGACTGCCGTCGCCGGCACCCTGGCCACCGGGCTGCTCGTGGGAACCGTCAATGCCGTCGCGATCCTGCGGCTCCGCATCCTGCCGCTGCTCGCGACCCTCGCGGTCATGAACATCTGTGCCGGGCTCGAGCTCGTGCTGACCGAGAACTCGACCATCTCCGTCACCTCGCCCGTGATCGACGCGCTCGGCGAGACCGGCCCGCTCTCGGTGCCGATCCTCGGGCTGCTGCTCGTGGCCATCGCGATCGTCCTCGGCGGCACGATGCGGATCAGTGCGCTCGGCCTGCGGGCCTATGCGGTCGGCGGCCACCCCGAAGCCGCGCAGGCGGCCGGCATCGCGGCGCCCCGCTATGTCGCGGCCTCCTACATCCTGAGCGGCCTGATGGGCGGGATCGCCGGGCTCGTCTCGGTGACCTTCCTCAGCGGCAGCACGCCCGGCTCCGGCGACATGCTGCTCCCGGTCGTGGCCACCGCCTTCCTCGGCGTCGTCTTCTCGCGCCGCCTCGTGCCGACGATCGCCGGCACGCTGCTCGCGGCGGTGTTCCTGGGCAGCCTCACCAACGGCTTCCAGCTGCTCCACGTTTCGACCTACTGGGTCAACGGCATCGAGGGCGCGCTCATCCTCGCGGTGGTCGGCGGCACCTCGAGCCTTTCCAAGGGCCGCCGCCGATGAGCAGCATCGTCCTCGGCCGGCCGGGCCGTGCAAGCCTCGCCGGCTTCCTGCGCCTGGGCGTGCCGCTCGCGCTCGTGGTCGTGCTGGTCTTCTTCTCGCTCGCCGCCCCGGGCTTCCTCACGCTGTCGAACGTCCTCGGCGTGCTGGTCAACAACGTCGCGCTCGCGGCCATCGTGTCGATCGCCATGACGCTGACCGTGGCCTCGGGCGGCACCGACCTGTCGGTGGGCACCGCGGTCGACCTCGGCAGCCTCGCCTTCGTGACGGCGGTCGCGGCCGGCCAGCCGGTGTGGCTGGGCTGCCTCTTCGGCGTGCTGGCCGGCATCGGGGTCGGGCTGTTCAACGCGGTGCTGATCGCCCGGCTGTCCATCACGCCATTCCTGGCCACCCTCGGCACGCTGTTCATCGGCCACAGCCTGCAGCAGCTGACGACCGACGGCGGCAACCCGGTCTACATCGCGGCCCGGAGCATCAGCCCGGCCCTGGCCTTCGTGGGGCGCGGCAAGCTCCTGGGGGTGCCGCTCGCCCTGTGGCTGGTGGCCGGCCTCGCGGTCGCGGCCTGGCTGCTGCTGGACCGCTCGCGCTTCGGACGCGAGACCCGCGCCGTCGGCATCCAGCCGACCGTGTCCCGCTACTCGGGCCTGCCGGTCGGGCGCATCCTGGCGGTGATCTACGTCCTCAGCGCCGCGACCGCGGCGGTGGCCGGCATCCTGCTGTCGGCCCATGTCAACGCCTACGTGCCCTATTCCGGCAATGCCTACCTGCTCGACAGCATCGGGGCGGCCTTCATCGGCACCTCGCTCAGCGCCACGCGGCGCGCCAACATCCCCGGCACGATCCTCGGCGTGCTGCTGCTCGGCTTCGTCTCGAACGGCTTGCTGCTGATCGGCTGGAACTTCTACTGGCAGCAGGTGGGGACGGGCGTGCTGGTCTTCCTCGCCCTCGTGCTTGCCTTTGCCGGCCGGCCCCGCCCGGCGGCGTGAGCGCAGCCGTCCATGCCGAAGCCCCTCGTCTTCAACGCCTTCGTGATGAACACGCCGAGCCATCTGTCGCCGGGGCTGTGGCGGCATCCGCAGGACCGCGGGGGCGCCTACAACACGTTGCGCTACTGGACCGATCTCGCGCAGCTGCTGGAGCGCGGCCGGTTCTCGGCGATGTTCATCGCCGACTCGCTCGGCACCTACGACATCTATGGCGGAAGCCGCGACCCGGCCTACCGCCACGGCCTGCACGCCCCCATCAACGATCCGCTCATGCTGGTCTCGGCCATGGCGGCGGCGACGCGGGACCTCTGCTTCGGGGTGACCTGCTCGGCGACCTACGAGCACCCCTTCGCCCTGGCCCGCCGCTTCTCCACCCTGGACCACCTGACGGACGGGCGGATCGGGTGGAACATCGTGACCTCCGCGCTCGACAGCGCCGCCCGCAACTTCGGCCTGCCCGCCCAGCGCGGCCACGAGGAGCGCTACGACCGCGCCGAGGAGTATCTCGAGGTCTGCTACAAGCTGTGGGAGGGTTCCTGGGACGAGGATGCCGTGCGGCGCGACAAGGCCGGCGGCACGTTCACCGATCCCGCCAAGGTCCATGCGATCGACCATCGCGGCGCCTATTTCGACGTCGCGGGGCCGCATCTCTGCGAGCCGTCGCCGCAGCGCACGCCCGTGCTCTACCAGGCGGGCGCGTCCCGCCGCGGACGGGCCTTTGCGGCGCGCCATGCCGAATGCATCTTCGTCGGCTCGCCCTCGAAGCCCGCGCTGAAGCGGACGGTCGCCCAAATCCGAACCGCGATCGCCGAGGCCGGCCGGGATCCGTCGAGCGTGCCGATCATCGCCGAGCATACGATCGTCACGGCCCGCACCGACGCGGACGCCGCGGCCAAGCACGCCGACTACGCGGCCCATGCCTCCGAGGACGGCGCGCTGGCCATGATGTCGGCCTGGACCGGCATCGACCTCAGCCGCTACGAGCTGGACGACCCTTTCAGGCATGTGGAGAGCAACGCCATCCAGTCGGCGGTCGACGCCATGAGCGCGGCCGATCCCGACCGGGTCTGGACCATCCGCGAGATCGCCGCCTGG
>CAXUMV010000102.1:2298-5483 GCA_964252065.1 uncultured Lichenihabitans sp. | reverse complement strand
CTCGGCGCCGACGGGCGGCCCGGCCCGCGTGGTCGACGCGCTGCAGGGCTGGGTCGAGGACACGGGGATCGACGGGTTCAACCTCTCCTACGCCATCATGGACCAGGGCTTTGCCGACTTCGCCGACCTGATCGCGCCGGAACTCGACCGGCGCGGGCTGCACCCGGCCTATGCCTCAGGAACGTTCCGCGACAAGCTGTTCGGGGCCGGGCCACGCCTCGGCCCCGCGCACCCCGCGGCCTCGCATCGGCGCGAGGCGGCCGGGCGCATCGTCCCGGCCTGAGCGCGGCCCTGCCTTCCCACGATGACGAGAACGCCATGACGCAGATCGACCAAGGCTGGGGCGCCGGCCCCTCGCGCCGCTACGAGACCCTGGCCGAGCGCTTTCGCCCGATCTTCGGGCGCATCCGGGAGGGCGTCCTGCGCCGCGAGCTTGGGCGCGAGCTGCCCCATGAGCCGATCGACTGGCTGAAGCAGAGCGGGTTCTGCGCCGTGCGCCTGCCGGAGGAGCACGGCGGGGCAGGCGCGACCCTGCCCGAATTGTTCAACCTGCTGATTGAGCTGGCCCAGGCCGACTCCAACCTCGCCCAGGCCCTGCGGGCGCATTTCGGCTTTGTCGAGGAGGTGCTGAGCTCGGGCGACGTCCGCAAGCGGGCGACCTGGCTCCCCCGGATCGCCCGGGGCGAGACGATGGGCAGCGCCCGCAGCGAGGCGGGGGCGGCCAAGCTCGCCACCTTCTCGACCACGCTCGTCCGGCGAGGCGAGGGCTGGGTCCTCAACGGGTCGAAGTTCTACACGACGGGTTCGCTCTATGCCGACTGGGTGCATGTCGGCGCCAACACGCCGGACGGCACCGCCGTGACCGCGATCGTGTCGCGGCAGGCGCCCGGCGTCGAGGTCGTCGACGACTGGGACGGCTTCGGCCAGACCTTGACCGGAAGCGGCACCACGCATTTCGTCGAGGTGGCGGTGGCCGACGAGGCGCTGACCGCCGACGCCGAGCTGTTCGCCTATGCGCTGCCGTTCTATCAGCTCGTTCACCTGGCGACGCTGGCCGGCATCGGCCGGGCGGCGTCCGACGAAGCGGCCCTCGCGGTCGCGGCGCGGCGGCGGAGCTACAGCCACGGCACGGCGGCCCTGTCCAGCGAGGACCCGCAGGTCCTGCAGGTGGTCGGCCGTGTCCGGAGCGCGGCCTACACGGCCGGCGCCATCGTCCTCAAAGCCGCCGAGGCCGCCCAGCGGGCCTTCGAGGTCAGGCGCGGAGAGACCGCCTTCGACCAAAACCTCGCGATCGCGGAGCTCGAATCGGCGCAGGCCCACACCGTGGTGTCGAGCCTGATCCTCGAGGCCACCACGATCCTGTTCGACGCCCTGGGCGCCTCGGCGACCCTGCGCCCCGCGGGCCTCGATCGCCACTGGCGCAACGCCCGAACGATCGCCTCGCACAACCCGCGCATCTACAAGGACCGCATCGTCGGCGACTTCGCGGTGAACGGCACACCCCCGCCCCTCCGCTGGCGCGTCGGCGAGGCCTGAGCCAAGGCGGCCGCGCCGCTTGGCCAAGCCGGTGCACGGCTCACCCGAAAAGGCGGTGCCATGCCGGTGTTGTGCAAAATAGCGACGCCTGGAACGCCTCAGGCCAGAACCGCCGGCTCCCAGCCGCGGACGTTAGTTCTCGTCGTCCTGAAAGCGGTCGGGCGCGCGGTAGTAGCGGCGGCGCGGGCCGCCGTCGTCTTCGCCGTACCCGCGTCCACCGCGCCCGTAGTCGCGATCGGGGCCACGGCGGCCGCCCTCGCAGATCAGGCGCCCGTTCTCGTTCGTCACCTGACCGCCACACCGCCGCATGTCAATCGACGTCCTGCGGTAGTCGCCATCGACGGTTGCGCAGTCCGCGGTCAGGTAGGGACCTCTCTGCCTGATGTTCTCGCAGGTATTCCGGTAGCTGCCGCCAACCGCCTGCGCCGCGCCCGTCGTTGCCACCACGGCAAGCGACGCGATACCGATCCATTTCAGCACTGCTGATCTCCCTGTCAAACCGTCGTCGGTTCGACTCGCGACCCCGCGGTTTGACCCGTGTGTCCGTCCTGCCGTCGAGAGCCCCACCCTGGCCCGTCTTCGATCGATGAGGGTGGGGACGATCGCGCGCCGTGGCGGGCCGCTGCGCCCTAGCCGACGACCTTCAGCTGCTCGGCGCTGCTCTTGCCCCGCTTGGGGTCGACCGTCACTTCGTAACTGACCTTCTCGCCCTCGCGGAGGTCGTTCAGGCCGGCGCGCTCGACCGCGCTGATGTGCACGAACACATCCTGTCCGCCCCCTTCGGGCTCGATAAAGCCGAAGCCCTTGGTCGCGTTAAACCACTTCACAGTGCCGGTTGCCATCGTCGTCTTGTCCCGTTGCCTGTCACGAATTTGAAGGTGGCGCGGCTCATCACCGCCGCCTGCAGGCTCCCTCCTGTAGCGTGCCCGCGCCTTTCGCGCCAGAGACCGCGTTCAACTCCGTCTCATTCCGCCTGCCTGGAATCGGCGCTAGACGCAACGCAGGGTCGATCGTCGCCTGCGGCGGTCGCCGTTCCTGGACGAAATGGTGGGCGGTGACGGGCTCGAACCGCCGACCCTCTCGGTGTAAACGAGATGCTCTACCAACTGAGCTAACCGCCCGCTTGCGGGGACATGCCGCGGCGAAGGCCGCCCATCAAGCAAAAAGGGCCGCGGAACCCTCAGGTTCCGCGGCCCCCATGCAACCTAGTGCGCCACGAGCCCCGCGCCATCGTCGGTCTGGGCCGGCTTGGCGGGGGTGTCGAGCAGCTTTTCTTCCCAGCGGATCGGGGTCGGCTGCCGCACCAGCGCGTGCTTCAGCACCTCGTCCATGAAGGACACCGGCACGATCTCAAGCGCGTTCTTCACGCTGTTCGGGATTTCCACCAGGTCCTTGGCGTTCTCCTCCGGGATCAGCACCTTCTTCAGCCCGCCGCGCAGGGCGGCCAGCAGCTTCTCCTTGAGGCCGCCGATCGGCAGCACCCGGCCCCGCAGCGTGATCTCGCCCGTCATGGCGATGTCGCGCCGGATCGGGATGCCGGTCAGGATCGACACGATGGTGGTCGCCATCGCGACGCCCGCCGAAGGCCCGTCCTTCGGGGTCGCCCCCTCCGGCACGTGGACGTGAATGTCGCGCCGGTCGAACAGCGG